>NZ_MPOB01000003.1:300000-462339 GCF_002148795.1 Oceanibaculum nanhaiense
GGCGTCTATACGCTGATGGCCTATGCGACCGTGCTCGGTTTCATCGGCTGCGCACGGCTGCTCTGATTCTTGCAATTTCGCATTGCAGAATGCCCTTTCGCTTTCCTATAGTCGGGCAACCGCTAAAGAAACGCATATGGGAGTGACATCGTGGCCCTCGATCCGGAAACCTTCGACCAGCTTGTCCAGACTGTCCGCCGCTTCATCCGCGAACGGCTGGTGCCGATTGAGCGGCAGGTCGATGAGGCCGATAAGATCCCCGACGATATCGTCAATGAGATGAAGGAGCTGGGCCTGTTCGGCCTGTCGATTCCGCAGGAATATGGCGGCATCGGCCTGACCGTGACCGAGGAGGTGAAGCTGGCCTTCGAGCTGGGCTACACCTCGCCCGCCTTCCGCTCCATCATCGGCACCAATAACGGCATCGGCTCGCAGGGCATCGTCAATGACGGCACGCCGGAGCAGAAGGCGAAATACCTGCCGAAGCTGGCCAGCGGCGAGATCATCGGCAGCTTCTGCCTGACCGAGCCGGATGTCGGCTCCGACGCCGCCTCGCTGCGCACCAGCGCGCGGATGGACGGCAATGAATATGTGCTGAACGGCACCAAGCGCTACATCACCAACGCGCCGCATGCCGGCGTGTTCACCGTGATGGCGCGCACCGACCCGGACAACAAGGGCGCCGGCGGCATCTCCGCCTTCATCGTCGAGAACGGCCTGCCCGGCCTTAAATTCGGCAAGGCCGACAAGAAGATGGGCCAGAAGGGCGCGCATGTCTGCGACGTCATCTTCGAGGATGTGCGCATCCCCGCCGATTCGATCATCGGCGGCAAGGAAGGCATGGGCTTCAAGACCGCGATGAAGGTGCTGGACCGGGGCCGCATCAACATCGCCGCGGCTTGCGTCGGTGTCGCCCAGCGGCTGATCGAGGAAAGTCTGCGCTACGCCACCGAGCGCAAGCAGTTCGGCCAGGCCATCGCCAATTACCAGCTGATCCAGGCGATGCTGGCCGATTCGCAGACCGAATGCTACGCCGCCAAGATGATGGTGCTGGACGCGGCGGAAAAGCGCGACCGTGGCGAGAACACCATCCAGGAAGCCGCCTGCGCGAAATACTATGCCTCGGAGATGGTCGGCCGTGTCGCCGACCGCGCCGTGCAGATCCATGGCGGCGCCGGCTATCTGGCGGAATATAATGTGGAGCGCTTCTACCGCGATGTCCGGCTGTTCCGCATCTATGAGGGCACCTCGCAGATCCAGCAGCTCATCATCGCCCGCGAAATGCTGAAGCGGTTCGCCGGCTAAGCCGGCGGAAGGAGCCGCCGCCATGCGCCCCACACACGCCGATACGCCGGCGCTGGATATCTACGATAATGTCTGGGGCTCGATCCGGCACTGGGTCGAGACCGCCCCCGACCTGCCCGCCATCGACCAGGAAGGCACCGTCTGGAGCTATGGCCAGCTTGGCCAGGCCGTGGACCGGCTGACCTATTTCCTCGGCGCGCACGACGTCGCAGCCGGCGACCGCGTACTGTTCGTCATGGAAAACAGCATCGGCGCGATTGCCGGCATGCTGGCGGCGATGCGGCTCGGCGCCTGGGCGATTCCGCTGAACGCGCGCCTGTCGGTGCGCGAGATCGACGAGATCCGCAAGCATGCCGGCCCGCGCCTCACGCTCTACACCACGGACGTCTCCAAAGACGCCCTGGCCCATGCCGAACGGCATGGCGCACGAGAGGCCCCCAGCCTGAAGGAGGCCGGGCTGCTCTATGCGCCCGCCGACACTGTCGCCCATCGCATGCCCGCCTTCGGGCCACAGCGCGACCGGGTAGCGGCGTTGATCTATACCTCCGGCACCACCGGCAACCCCAAGGGCGTCATGCTGACGCACGGCAATCTGCTGTTCATTGCCGGGCGCAGCAGCCAGGCGCGGCTGACCACGCCGGCCGACAAGGTCTATGCCGTGCTGCCGATCAGCCATGTCTTCGGGCTGGCCTCGGTGTTCCTTGGCAATATGTATCGTGGCGCGCAGCTGAAGCTGGTCTCGCGCTTCGCCCCGGCGGAGGCGGCGCGGTCGCTGGCCGAGGATGGCATCACCACCTTCCATGGCGTGCCGGCGATGTTCAGCCATCTGGTCAGCCTCGCGGCCAGCACCGGCCAGCCGGTCCGGGCGCCGAAGCTGCGCTACATGTCGGTCGGCGGCGCGCCGCTGGATTTGTCGCTGAAGCAGCGGGTGGAATCGATGTTCGGTATCCCGCTGAACAATGGCTATGGGCTGACCGAAAGCGCGCCCACCGTCTGCATGACGATGATCGGCAAGGAACGCGACGATGATTCCGTCGGCACGCTGCTGGATGGCGTCGAGGTCCGCATGGTCGATCCCGCCACCGGCAAGGACGTTCCCACCGGCGGCGTCGGCGAGATGTGGGTGAAGGGCGGCCTGGTGATGAAGGGCTATTTCCGCGATCCCGCGCGCACCGCCGAGGTGCTGACCCCGGACCATTGGCTGAAGACCGGCGATCTCGCCCGCATGGAAGAAGATGGCAGCCTCTATATCGTCGGCCGGCTGAAGGAACTCATCATCCGCTCCGGCTTCAACGTCTATCCCTCCGAGGTCGAGGGCGTCATCACCAGCCATCCCGATGTCGCGATGGCGGTGGTCGTTGGCCGGTCCCGCGACGGCAATGAGGAGGTGGTCGCCTTCGTGCAGCCGATCCCCGGCCGCAGCGTGACGGCGGAGGCGCTGGACAGCTTCGTGTCCGACCGGCTGGCGCCCTACAAGCATCCCTCGCAGTACCTCATTCGCGACACGCTGCCGGCGACGCCGACCGGCAAGATCCTGCGCCACCAGTTGCAGCAGGAAGCCACAGGCCTGTAACCCGCACGCTACAGCTACCCAGAAACAATCACCCCCGGACTGGCGCCGGGGGTGATGTCGTTTGGACAGGGAGGTTGGGTCAGGCCGCCGCCAGTTTCCGCCTGCCGGTTTCCAGCAGCAGCGACGCGCCGACCAGCGCCAGCGCGATGGCGGTCAGCTCGATCTGGCTCAGATGGAATTCCTCGAAGCCGGGGAAGATCAGCAAGATGCCACCAACGAACAGCAGCGCCCGGTTGAACAGGCTGGCCCAGCCATCGGCGAACTTGCCGAAAAAGGCGAGATAGCCCTGCGTCGCCGAGGCGATCAGCCAGACGCCGGGGAAGGCCGTCGCCAGCACCAGCAGCACCTCAGCCGTCGTGCCCTGGCCGATCAGCGCCGGGTTCAGTACGAAGAAGAAGGGCACGAAATAGATCACGCTGCCCAGCCGCATCGCCGCGATGCCGGCCTTGATCGGCCCGGTCCCGGCAATGGTGGCCGCCGCGAAGGCGCCCAGCGCCACCGGCGGCGTGATGAAGGACACCATGCCCCAGTACATGATGAACAGATGCACCGCCAGCGGGTTCATACCGGCCTGCACCAGCGCCGGGGCCAGCACGATGGCAAGGAAGATGTAGCAGGCGGTGACGGTCATCCCCATGCCGAAGATGAAACTGGTGATGGCGCCCATGATCAGCAGCACGATGGTGGCATCGCCGGCGATGAACAGCAGGTCGTTCACCAGCGTGCCGGCAAGGCCGGTCGCGGAGAAGGCGCCGACGATCAGGCCGACGCCCAGCAGCACCGACACCAGTTCCGCCAGCGAGCGGCCGATGGCCTGGACGAGGCTGAGGAAGGCGTCGAGGGACAGCCGCGTGCTCGGGAAAATCTGGGTGATCACCAGCAGCAGGCCGGTGGCGTAGAACGGCGCCAGGGTTTCCTGGCGGAACACCACCATCACGAAGATCAGCACCGCAAACACGAAGAGATACTGCCAGCCCTCGCGGAAGGTTTCGCGCAGGCTCGGCACCTCGGCCCGCTCCAGCCCCTTCAGGCCGCGCCGCGCGGCATAGGAATCGAGCTGCACGAACAGGCCGAAATAATACAGCATCGAGGGCAGCGCAGCCGCCATGGCGATCTCGATATAGGGAATGCCGAGGAAGGAGGCCATGACGAAGGCGGTAGTGCCCATCACCGGCGGCATCAGCACGCCGCCCGTGGAGGCGCAGGCCTCGGTCCCGGCCGCATATTCGCGCGAGAAGCCGGTGCGGCGCATTGCCGGAATCGACACCACGCCAGTGGTCAGCACATTGGAGATCACGCTGCCGCTCATCGAGCCCATGAAGCCGCTGGCGAAGATCGCGACCTTCGCCGCGCCGCCACGGAACTGGCCGACCAGCGCCAGCGCCAGATCGTTGAAGAACCTGCCGCCGCCAGTCTGTTGAAGGGCGGCGCCGAACACGATGAAGCCGACGACAAGCTCGCCGAACGCCCGCATCGGAATGCCGAAAGAGCTTTCGCTGGAGACGATGTGGAAGGCAATCGCGTCTTCAAGCGGCAGCGGATAGCCGGAAATCGGCCCCGGCACCTTGTCGGCGAAGGCCGGATACAGCGAGAACAGCAGCACGATGGCGAAGATGATGGTACCGCCGGTGCGGCGCGTCGCCTCCAGGATCAGGATCCAGAAGACGAAGGACAGGATCATCGCCGTCTGGGGTGCGGCATATTCCCAGCCGGAGGATAGCGCCTCTTCGCCGGTCCAGATGAAATAGCCGGCGACCGCCAGAGACAGGGCGCCAAGCAGGATATCGTACCAGGGCACCGCACCTGCGGTATCGCCCTTCCCGCGCAGCGGAAAGACGATAAAGGTCAGGCAGAGGAAGATACCGGCCAGCGAATAGAGATACCGGTTGTCCAGAATAACGATGCCGAACAGCTGCAGATTGAACAGCTGGTTTACCGACAGCAGCACGGCAGCCAGCGTAAGGATGACGAAAATTGTCCTCAGCGGGCCGTGGATCGTACGGTACTGCAGCACATCCGATAGGGACTTGGCGCCATCAGCGCCATCATTCTCTGCCGAAGTCATCGAGGGAAGCCCTGCGCGAAACGGAATGGGTCAAGGATAAGGAAAAAAACGGCGCCCGGTGGGATTCCGGGCGCCGTCTTCAGACTGGCGTCGATCAGCGATAGACCACGTCGAAGCCGCCGGCTTCCAGCGCCTTGGCGCGGGCTTCCATCCAGGCTTTCTTGAAGGCCTCATCGTCGCCGATCTTCTTGGCGGTGACCTCGGCCCAGGCCTTCTTCAGCACCTGCTGACGCTCGATCAGCTTGTCATTGTGCTTCTGATGCGCGTCCTTCCAGACGCCGGCTTCCTTCAGATAGGCGATGGCGCCCTCATGATAGGGCACCGCCCACTTCAGGATCTGCCGGTCCAGCGCCCAGCCATTGATGCCCGGTGCCGCCCCCTTATATTTCGGGAACTGCTCGACCATCGCCTTGGTCATGGAATAGGCGAGGCCCTTGTCCTGTGTCGGGTAGGCGATCAGGATCGGGTAGGGGTAGGCAGCGCCCTCATGCGGCTTCTCCGCCGACAGGCCGGCGCCGACCGTGCCCATGTTGGGTGCGAAGAACGGCGCGTTCGCCTGCAGCCGCTTCCAGCCTTCCTTGTCGCCATGCGGCAGCGGCGGCCAGAACAGGCCGCGCGGCGAGGCTTCCAGCTGATAGGCCTTGCCCGAGGTGGTGGAGGCGAAGGCGGCATCCGCCTGGCCGTTCACGATGCCGTCCCAGGACGGGCCGAAACCGCCGAATTCCACCTTCACCACATCGTCCCAGGTGAGGCCGCCGAAGGCCAGGATCGCCCGGACATTCTCGTTCAGCGCCGGGGCGCCGACGACCCAGGCGACGCGCTTGCCCTTCAGGTCCGCGATGGTCTTGATGCCGATATCGGCGGCGACGCCGACCGACATATTGCCCTCGCTGTTGGAGGCGAGCAGCACGCGGTTCTCCTGCGGGCCCCACTCCTTGCTGCCGAACTCGAACACGCCTTCCTGCGCCATGAAGCTGGCGCCGACGCCGGTGGCCGAGAAATGCACCTTGCCGGCGCGCAGCGGCACCTGGCGGGACACGTCGTTCTTGCCCGGCAGCACGCGCAGATCGGTGCCATAGGCATCCTTCAGCGCCTTGCCGATGGCGACCGACTGGTTATAGCCGGCGGAGCCGACATCATAGGCCGTCCAGGCGATGGTCGAGGGCAGATCGACCTTGCCCTGGGCAAGGGCAGAACCGGCGGAAAACGCCACGCCAGCCGCCAGAACGGCGCCCCAGACGGATTTCGAACGCAGATATGTCATGGATAAGTTACCTCCCTTAAGGTACCGGCCGCTCCGGTTCTTCTCGGTTTTGCCGAATGCGGCCGCGTTATCGTTTCGTTGCCTGTACCCCACCGACAGGGGGATACATCCGTATTCACTCCTCTGCCGCAACTCGGCATTTGCGGAATTGAATTTCACACATCAAAAATAGCCAGCACCGCGGGCATCCGCAACAGCCAACTTGAAAAGCCGATAAATGCCGTGGAGCATGCCCGGCAATCGAAACAGGAGGATAGCCCAATGCTGAAAGCCGACTTCACCGGAAAACGCGCCCTGATCACAGGCGGCGCCTCGGGCATCGGACTAGCAACCGCCCGGGCGCTGGCCGCCTGCGGTGCTGCCGTCGCGGTGAATCATCTGGCCGACGATCCGCGCGGACCGGAAGCGGTGGCCGCGATCCGGCAGGCCGGCGGCACGGCGGTAGCGGCGCCGGGTGACGTGTCCAACCCGGAACAGGCAGCGGCGATGGTCGAGGCGGCGGCGAAAGCGCTGGGCGGGCTCGACATCCTCATCAACAACGCGGCGACGCCGGGCTCGCTGGAGCCGATCCCCTTCGCCGATCTCGACGCAATGACCGAGGAATTCTGGGGCACGCTGCTGTCCACCAATCTGGTCGGGCCATTCCGCTGCACCCGCGCCGCCGTGCCTTACCTGCGCGAATCGCGCGGCTGCATCGTCTCCACCGCCTCTATCGCCGGCATGGGCGGCAATGCCAGCTCGCTGGCCTATGGCGCGGCCAAGGCCGGCCTTATCAACCTGACACGCAACCTCGCCAAGGCGCTGGGGCCGGACATCCGCGTTAACGCGGTCGCCCCCGGCCTCACCCGCACACCCTGGACCGATACCTGGCCCGCCGAACGCAAGGACCGCTCGGTCGCCAACACCATGCTGCTGCGCATGGTGGAGCCGGAGGATATCGCCGACGCGATGGTCTATCTCTGCGCCAACAAGGCGGTCACCGGCCAGACCGTCGTGGTCGATTGCGGCCGGATGTTCTGAGCCCCCCTACCCCGCCCAGGTTCGGTAGCGGCGTGCGGCGGGGAAATATTCCAGGATGCGGTGATTGTTGGTGTCACTGACCAGCAGCCTGTCGCTGCCATCCGCAGCAATACCGGCAGGCTCGGCCAGCGGCAGGCAGAGCGAATCCTCGCACAGGAAACCGTCATCGAGGTCGCGCAGCGTGCGGCTGGCGAAATCCACCACGCGCAGTGCGTTGTTGTAGCTATCGGCAACCAGCAGCCCGCCTTCCGGCCCGGCTTCCTGCCACCAGTCGAGGCCGAGGCAGTGCTGGAGCCGCGCGCTGTCGTAATCGCCATTCAAATGGCCGAACTCGAACAGCCCTTTGCCGACAAGCGTCTCCACGAGCGGGCCTTCCGGCGTGCTGACGATGGCGCGGATCGCGGAAGTCTCGCTGTCGGCGAAGTAGAGCGTGCCGCCATCGGGCGACAGCGCGAGGCCGCTGGGCTGCGCCAGCGTCGCCTCCCTGGCTGGTCCGTCGGTGATGTTCTCGCCGCCGCTGCCGGCCAGCCGCACCACCTCGGCGCGGGCGAAATCGATATAGCCCAGCTGATGCGTACCGGCATTGGCGAAATACAGCGTGCCGCCGGACAACGCCAGATCCCAGGGCGAGGCCAGCTCGGCATCGCCGAAGGGCACCGCACTCTCCAGCACATAGCCGCGCCGGCCATTGCCGGCCAGTGTGGTGACCTGGCCGGTCTGCCGGTCGATGCGGCGGATCGCGTGGTTGCCGGTATCGGCGACATAGATCGCCCCGGCATCCGCCGCCAGCCCCTGCGGGTCGCGGAACCGCGCCCGGTCGGACGGCCCGTTGGCGAAGCCGGCCTCGCCGCTGCCGAAGCGCATCAGCTCCCGCCCCTCATCATCCAGAAGGACGATCTGGTGATGCCCGGAATCGGCCAGCATCCAAAGCTTTCCGGGGGCTTCCGGCGCCTCCGACAGCGGCTTGATCTTGCCGGGAAAGCAGAATTGTGCGGCGGGCACCGCCTCCGGCGCGAGGTCGAGCGGCCGCGGGTCCATCGCGCCCTTGCGCCGGTAGTCCTTCACGGTCTGGCCGACCACTTCCAGCAGCCGCTCGGCATCCGGTTCGCCGGAATGCTGGCCGATCACATAGCCGTCCGGCGAGACAAAGATCAGCGTCGGCCAGGCCCGCACTGCATATTCCTGCCAGATCAGAAACTCCGGATCGTGCACCACCGGATGCGCGATACCATGGCGCGCGATGGCGCGCCGTACATTCTCCGGCTCGCGCTCGGCGGCGAACTTCGGCGAATGCACGCCGATCACCGCGACATCCTCGGGGAAGGCCTGCTCCAGCCGCCTCAGCGTCGGCAGGATGTGCAGGCAATTGACGCAGCAGAAGGTCCAGAAATCCAGGATCACCAGCTTGCCGCGCAGATCGGCCAGCGACAGCGGCTCGGGCACATTGAACCAGACGAGGCCGGGGCGGTCGATCTCGGGCGCGCGGACGGCGGCGGCTCGCATGGGAGCTCCTGTCATTTCGGACAGTGCCAATTTAACCGCTCGATCCCTGCGGACACGAAAAAATTCGCGCGGCGCGCCCTCAATAGAGGTGCTGGCCGCCGGTGACGAAGATTTCGGTGCCGGTCACATAGCCGAACTGGTCGGAGCACAGCGCGAAGACGGTCGAGGCGACATCCTCCGGCTTGCCGAGGCGGTGCATCGGGATGCGCGGCAGCAGCATCTCATATTCCGGCGACAGCATCGCGGTCTCGATCTCGCCCGGCGCCACCGCATTCACCCGCACGCCAAGCTGCGCGAAATCGGCCGCCATCTCGCGGGTCAGTGCCGACAGCGCCGCCTTCGAGGTCGAATAGGCCGATCCGGCAAAGGGGTGAATCGAATGGCCGGCAATCGAGGTGATATTCACGATCGAGCCCTTGCCCTTGTGCAATGCTGCGGCAAAGCCGCGCGCCAGACGCAGGGGGGCAAAGCAGTTCAGCTCGAACACCTGCTGCCAGGCGTCGATATCGCCATTCAGGCAACCCAGCCTTTCCTTGAAATCGGTCTTGGGCGACCAGCCGGCATTGTTGATCAGCGCATGGACCGGGCCGCCATCGAGCAGCGCATTCGCCTCGTCGATGAAGCTCTTCACGCTGGCAGGATCGAACAGATCGGTCGGGATATGCGCCGTCCAGTACGGATCGCGCTGGCATTCCGCCGGTGCTTCGTCGCGGCTGCAGGTGATTATCTTCCAGCCCCGGTCACGAAAATAGCGCGCGGTGGAATGGCCGATGCCCCGGCTGGCGCCGGTGACGATGCAGGTCTTGGCATCTGACAGATCCGGCGCGGAAAGGTCCGGGGCGGGCTCGGTCTTGCGGTCCATCGGGCAGGCATTCTCGGACATGACGCACTCTCGGATATGGCACGGGATACAGGTGGAAGCTTCTGCGGCGCAGCATATACCATCGCGCGGTCGCGCGGGAGGTATTGCGAGCGACTCTCAATAGATTTACGGCATACCCAGTGCTGCCCGCGCCGCCACCAACGCCGCGTCCCTGCCACCGCCGGCATCGACCCTTGCCCAGCCGGCAGGCGGCCTGATCCGGGCGGCCTGTGCGCGTACCACGGCGGATGTAGCATCCGAGGCATCGCCGCGCCTGTTATCGACGCGTTCCTCCAGGACGCGCTGCGGTGCCTCCAGCCACAGCCCGTCGAAAGCCACCCCGGCCTTGCCGGCAACGGCGGCGATGCCGCTGCGCTGCCAGTCCTCGCCATAGACCGCATCGGCGATCACGGCATGGCCCTGCGCCAGCACCTCCGCCGCCAGCCGCTCGATCTCCGCGAAGACGCGGCGCGAGACCTCCGGCTTGTAGGCCTCCTGCGGCAGGGTCTCGGTTTCCGCCACGCCGAACAGCCGCTTGCGGATCACGTCACTGCGCAGCACGACAGCGCCGGGGGCCCCGCCAAGGGCAGGCGCCAGACCGCGCGCCAGCGTCGATTTGCCGGTGCCGGACAACCCGCCGACCGCCACCAGCCGCGCCGGAGCGGGATCGAGATAGGACAGCGCCAGATCGAGGTAGGCCCGCGCCTCGGCCGCCGCCCTCTCCCGCTTCTCGCCCTCCAGACTATCAACCAGCCGCGCCGTCACATGGGCACGGATTACCGCCCGGCAGGCCAGCATCAGCGGCAGCGCCGCCAGCCCGTCATAGCCGGTCTGCGCCAGATAGCGGTTCAGCACCCGGTTGGCAGGGCCGTGCAGACCGCGATAGCCAAGGTCCATCAGCAGGAAGCTGAGGTCATACAGCGTGTCGATAAGGGCGAAATCGTCGTTGAACTCGATACAGTCGAACAGGGTCGGCCGGTCATCGATCAGGCAGATGTTGCGCAGATGCAGATCGCCATGGCAGCGCCGCACATGGCCTGCCGAACGCCGTGCATCCAGCACGCCGGCCACCTGCTTCAGCGCGGCGCGGCAGTCCTCATTGACCCGTTCGACCCGGCCCGCCTCGAACACCGTGCCGATGGCGCGCTCCAGCTCCACCGCATTGCCCTCGACATACCCCCGGAACGCCGGTGCACCGCCGCGATCCGGCGCCGGTTCCGCCGCTTCGTGCAGATCGGCCACGGCATCGGCCAGCCCGTCCATCAGCGGTTCGGTCAGCGCGCCGCGTTCCGCCATCGCGTCGAACAGCGCCGACTGGTCGAAGCGCCGCATGACGACCAGCCAATCCAGCGCCTCCCCCTCTTCCTGCCCCAGAATCAGCGTCTCATCGGGCAGACGCCGCACCGCCCGCACTTCCAGATAGAGTTCCGGTGCGGTGCGGCGATTCAGGCGCAGTTCCTCCTCGCAGAAAGACCGGCGCTTTTCGACGGTGGAGAAATCCATATAGGGAAAATGCACCGCCTTCTTCAGCTTGTAGGCCCGCTCGCCGGCCAGGAAGACATGGGCGGTGTGGGTCTCCAGCCGCTCCACTGGTCCGGCGACGCCATAGGCCTCCGGTCGTGACAGGAAATCGACGACGGCCTGCTGGGACTCGCCAGTCATGCCGCCCCCGCCGGCGGGTTGGGTTCGCGCGGTGCATCCGGAATGCCGTGCGGATCCTGATGCACAATGACGTCGGCACCCGGAAAGGCCGCCTCGATCTCCGCCTCCACCGCATCGGCGATCTCGTGCGCCTCGGCCAGGCGGGTATCGCCATCCAGTTCCAGATGCATCTGGATGAACCGGATTGGCCCGGCGGCGCGGGTGCGCAGATCGTGGACGCCCAGCACGCCGGAGTGGGCACGCGCCAGCGCCAGGATCGTCTGCCGTTCCTCGTCGGGCAGTTCTCGGTCCATCAGCATGTCCAGCGCCTCGCCGCCGATCCCCTTGGCGTTCCACAGCAGATAGGCGGCGATGCCCAGCGCGAAGACCGGATCGGCCAGCGGAAAATCGAACCAGCCGGTCAGCACCAGCGAGGCGATGATCGACAGGTTGATCAGCAGGTCGCCCTTGTAGTGCAGGCTGTCGGCGGAGACGACCAGCGAGCCGGTGCGGCGGATCACATGAGCCTGGAAGGCAACCAGCGCCAGCGTCACCAGGATCGAGAACACCATGACGGCGATGCCGATTTCCTGCTGCCCGACCGGCTGCGGCGACCACAGCCGGCGCACCGCCTCGACGCTGAGAAACAGCGCTGACCCGACGATGAAGGCCGCCTGCCCCAGCGCCGCGATGGGTTCTGCCTTGCCATGGCCGAAACGGTGCTCCTTGTCCGCCGGGGTCAGCGCCTGACGGATCGCCACCAGGGCGACGATTGAGGCGAAGGCGTCGAGCACCGAATCGATCAGGCTGGACAGCAGCGCCACCGAGCCGGTAAGCAGCCACGCCCCCAGCTTTGCCGCGATCAGCACCAGTGCCACCGACACCGCGACATAGCTCGCCAGCCGCATCAGGCGGCCATTGGCGTTATTCGATGCGGGGGCGTCGGTCATACGATGCGGACCTTGTCCTTAAGGATACAGCTTCTCGGTCGCCCAGCCATTGCCCGCCGGCTTGAAGATCAGCCGGTCATGCAGCCGGAACGGCCGGTCCTCCCAGAACTCGAAATAATCCGGACGGATGCGGAAGCCTGACCAGTAGGGCGGGCGCGGAATGGTGCCGACCGGGTATTTGGCGGCATATTTCGCCACCGCCTTCTCCAGCGCGAAGCGGCTTTCAAGCGGCCGCGACTGCTGCGAGGCCCAGGCGCCGATCTGGCTCTGCCGGGGCCGGCTGTGGAAGTAATCGTCGGCCTCGGCGTCGCTCACCTTCTCCACCGGCCCCTCGATGCGCACCTGCCGGCGCAGCGATTTCCAGTGAAACAGCAGCGCCGTCTGCGGGTTGCCGAGGATTTCCGTGCCCTTGCGGCTTTCGTAATTGGTGTAGAAGACGAAACCGCCCGCATCGAAATCCTTCAGCAGAACCATGCGGATCGACGGCCGCCCGCTGGCATCGACGCTGGCCACGGCCATCGCGTTGGGGTCGTTGATTTCCTTCTCCTTCGCCTCCCCGAACCATTTGGCGAAGAGATCGAAGGGATCGTCGTGCTGCGTGTCGCTCATTAAAGTCGGGCCTCGGCGTCGTGCGGGTTGGCGGTTAAGGTAGTCAGAGCCTGCCGCCGGGTCCAGCGGTGACTGGCAAAAACAGCCATGCAGGCAGAACAGCGCGGCCTGCCGCGACGGCCCCGCCCGGCGCGGAGCCGATCTGCAAAAAATCCTGTTGGATTGGGGCTTTGTCTCACTATCTTGTGGGTCTGTGTGCTGCCCTACGCTAATATCGTGTGACATCCGGTGGGCAGCAAACGCCGGAAACCTGCATTAAGGTCACCATCGGGATGATGAAGAAAACCGCTATCGCCCTTTCCGCCCTGCTGCTGCTCGCGGCCTGCGAGAACGGCAATCACGAGAACAAGCAGACCGCCGGCACCATCCTGGGCGGTATCGCCGGTGCTGTCGCCGGGTCGCAGATCGGCGGCGGCAAGGGCAGGCTGGCAGCCGTGGCCGCCGGCGCGCTGCTGGGCGGCTTCCTCGGCAACCAGATCGGCAGCGATCTCGACGAGGTGGACCGTCAGCGCGCGACTTCGGCGATGAACCGCGCGCAGGCCGCCCCGGTCGGCCAGACCATCACCTGGAACAACCCGAACAGCGGCAATTCCGGCAGCGTGACGCCGGTCCGCGAGGGCACCACCGCCAGCGGTGAGTATTGCCGCGAATTCCAGCAGACCGTCATCATTGGCGGCAAGAGCGAGAATGCCTACGGCACCGCCTGCCGCCAGCCGGACGGCAGCTGGAAGATCGTCGAATAACCGGCGAGGACAGGAACAAAGATGCGCGATCCCTATGACGTGTTGGGCGTGGCGCCGAACGCGTCTCAGGCTGACATCAAGGCGGCGTTCCGCAAGCTTGCGAAGAAATACCACCCGGACGTGAATGCCGGCGACCCGGATGTGGAGCGCAAGTTCAAGGAGGCGAACACCGCCTATAACCTGCTCTCCGATCCCGACAAGCGCGCCAAGTTCGACCGCGGCGATCTGGATGCGGAGGGCAATGAGCGGCGCTTCTCCGGCGGCGGCTATCGCGGCACGCGCGCCGGCACCCGCACGAGTTCCGGCCGCCCGCGCGGCCCCTTCGGCTTTGGCGGATCGAGCGGTACCGCCGAGGATTTCTTCTCGGAATTCTTCCGTGCCGCCGGCATGAAGCCGGAGGATGTGAAGGCCCAGGCCCGTGCTGGGCAAGCAGGGGCTGGCCAAACGGGTGCTGGCCAGACACGGGCGGATGCCGGTCAGGGAGCCGGCGCAAAGACCAGGACGCGCGACACCGAGCGCGGCGCGGAGGTGCGCTACAAGCTGGATATCGAATTCCTGGAAGCCGCCGCCGGTGCCAAGAAGCGCGCCACCTTCCCCGACGGCAAGTCGCTGGACATCACCATCCCGGCAGGCACCGAAAGCGGCCAGACGCTGCGCCTGAAGGGTCAGGGCCGCCCCGGCACCCAGGGCAGCCCGCCGGGCGATGCCTATGTCGAGGTCACGGTGAAGCCGCACCATTATTTCGAGCGCCGGGACATCAACATCTATCTCGATCTGCCGGTGGCGTTACAGGAGGCAGCCCTCGGTGCCTCGGTTTCCGTGCCGACCATCGACGGCAAGGTGCAACTGCGCATTCCCGCCGGATCCAACGGCGACACCACCTTGCGCCTGAAGGGCAAGGGCGTGCTGGACCGCAAGAGCGGCATCCGCGGCGACCAGTATGTGCGGTTGCGCATCATGCTGCCCGACCCGGCCGACCGCGAGCTCACCGATTTCCTGGAACGCTGGAAGCCGAAGAACAGTTTCAACCCGCGCAAGGCGCTGGGGATGGAATAGACATCTGCCGGTGCTAGATACGCCGGGCGGTGAGGGAGCGCTGTGATGGCCGTGACCATAGCTATATCCGTCACCCCCGCACTTGTTTGCGGGGGTGACGGAACAAGCAAACCGAACGCCAGCGTTACAAACTGAAACAATGCCGCAGCTTTACCCTGCTTCGCGCTTTCGTGTAGGATGCCCGACCTTTCTTTCGACCCGTTTCTGTACCAGTGGGGACTAGATGACCAACGCCTCGGCGCTTATGGCCGGCAAACGCGGCCTCATCATGGGTGTCGCGAACGATCGCTCTATCGCCTGGGGCATTGCCCGCGCCATCGCGGCGCAGGGGGCCACGCTCGCCTTCACCTATCAGGGCGATGCGCTGAAGAAGCGGGTCGAGCCGCTGGCCGCCTCCATCGGCTCCAGCCTGCTGCTGCCCTGCGACGTGACCGACGAGGCCAGCATCGACGCCACCTTTGCCGCGCTGAAGAAGGAGTGGGGCAAGCTGGACTTCATCGTCCATGCCGTCGCCTATTCCGACAAGGACGAGCTGAAGGGCAAATATGTCGATACCAGCCGGGACAACTTCCTGAATACGCTGGATATCTCCTGCTATTCCTTCACCGCCGTGGCGCAGCGCGCCGTGCCGATGATGAATGATGGCGGCAGCCTGCTGACGCTGACCTATTACGGCGCCGAGCGCGTCATGCCGCATTACAATGTGATGGGCGTAGCCAAGGCGGCACTGGAAGCCAGCATCCGCTACCTCGCCGTCGATCTGGGCGACCGCGGCATCCGGGTGAACGGCATCTCCGCCGGCCCGATCAAGACGCTGGCCGCCTCGGGCATCGGCGATTTCCGCTATATCCTGAAGTGGAACCAGTATAATTCGCCGCTGAAGCGCAATGTGACGCTGGAGGATGTCGGCGGGTCGGCCCTCTATCTGCTCAGCGATCTCTCGACCGGTGTCACCGGCGAAATCCATCATGTCGATTGCGGCTATCATGTCGTCGGCATGAAGGCCGTTGACGCGCCCGACATCTCCGTCGTCTGAGCCATGGCCGGCAACAGCTTCGGCACGGCCTTCCGCTTTACCACCTGGGGCGAAAGCCACGGACCGTCCATCGGCTGCGTCGTCGATGGCGTGCCGCCGCTGGTACCGTTGAGCGAGCCCGACATCCAGCACTGGATGGACCGGCGCCGGCCCGGCCAGTCGCGCTTCACCACCCAGCGCCGCGAGCCGGACGAGGTCAAAATCGTCTCCGGCGTGTTCGAAGGCGTGACCACCGGCACGCCGATCGGCCTGATCGTCGAGAATGTCGATCAGCGCTCCAAGGATTATTCGGAAATCTCCGAACAGTACCGCCCCGGCCATGCCGACTTCACCTATCAGGCGAAGTACGGCATCCGCGATTATCGCGGCGGCGGCCGGTCCTCCGCGCGCGAGACCGCGATGCGCGTGGCCGCCGGCGGCATCGCCCGCAAGATGCTGCATCATATTCTGGGCGGCGATATCGCGATCCGCGGCGCGCTGGTGCAGGTCGGCCCGCATGGCATCGACCGCGCGGCCTGGGATTGGGCGGAGACCGAAAACAACCCGTTCTGGTGCCCGGACGTCAAGGCGGCGGCGCAGTGGGAAGAGTATCTGGACGGCGTGCGCAAGGCGGGATCCTCCTGCGGCGCGGTCATCGAGGTGGTGGCCAGCGGCTTCCCCGCAGGATTGGGCGAACCGATCTATGACAAGCTGGATAGCGACCTCGCCCGCGCCATGATGACGATCAACGCGGTGAAGGGTGTGGAAATCGGCGCCGGCTTCGAGGCGGCCTCTCTGACCGGCGAGCAGAATGCCGACGAGATGCGCATGGCCGGCAACCAGGTCGAGTTCCTGTCGAACAAGGCGGGCGGGATTCTGGGCGGCATCTCCACCGGCCAGGATATCGTGGTGCGCTTCGCGGTGAAGCCGACCAGCTCCATCCTCACGCCGCGCCGCTCAGTGGATCGCAACAACCGTGACGTCGAGGTCCGCACCAAGGGCCGGCACGATCCCTGCGTCGGGATCCGCGCCGTACCGGTGGGCGAGGCGATGATGGCGCTGGTGCTGGCCGACCATGTGCTGCGCCAGCGCGCCCTGACCGGGAAGGTATAGCGCCATGCTGGGCTGGCTGCGCCGCGTGATCGTCGGCCTGTTGGCCCTTGTCGGCCTGGTGGTGGTGGTGGTGGCCGGCGGCCTCTATCTGCTGTCGGCGCAGCTTTTCGAACAGTATGAATCGCGCTGGCAGGCGCCGGAGATGCCGCCGCGCGTGCTGTTGCACCTGAAACTCGGCGGGCCGCTGCCGGAGCAGGAAACCGGTACGGTGCAGGCGCTCGTCCGGCGGCAGCATCAATCCAGCCTGCGGCAGGTCCTGGAGGCGCTGGACCGCGCCGCCATCGATCCGCGCGTCGGCGGCATCCTTGCCGATCTCAGCCACGCCCAGCTTGGCCATGCGCAGGCGCAGGAGCTGCATCAGGCGATCCTGCGCTTCCGCAGTGCCGGCAAGCCGACCATCGCTTTCGCCGATACCTTCGGCGAGGGCCAGTCCGGCAACACCGCCTATTACATCGCCAGCGCCTTCGACCATATCTGGCTGCAACCATCCGGCGATATCGGCCTGACCGGCATATCGATGGAGTTCATGTTCCTGCGCGAGGCGCTGGACGAGCTGGGTATCGAGCCGCAGATGATGCGGCGGCAGGAATATAAGGGCGTGGTCGAGACGCTGACCGAACGCAGCCTGACCCTGCCGGTACGCGAAAATTACCGGCAGATCGCGGAATCGCTGTATGGCCGGATGATCGGCGACATCGCCATGCGCCGCGATATCGCCCCCGAGCGGCTGCGCGCGCTGGTCGACACCGCCCCGCTGAACGCGACGGCAGGGCTGGAGAACCGCCTTGTGGACCGGCTGGGCTACCGCGACGAGGCACGCGCGGCGGCGCTGGCGCTTGCCGGCGGCGAGGCAAGGCCGATCACTTTGGGCGACTACGCCCGCACCCCGCCCGCGAATCCCGAAGCGCCATCGGCACAGATCGCGCTGATCACTGTCAGCGGCCCGATCGTGCGCGCAGCACCGGACGGGCTGTTCCGCGAGGATATGGCCGCCGCCGGACAACTGGCCGATGCGCTGGACGCGGCGGTGAACGCCCCGTCGGTGCGGGCGATCCTGCTGCGGATCGACAGTCCGGGCGGCTCCTATGTTGCCTCCGACAGCATCTGGCAGGCGGTCCGCCGCGCGAAGGAATCCGGCAAGCCGGTGGTCGCCTGGATGGGCAATGTCGCGGCGTCCGGCGGCTATTTCATCGCCATGGCGGCGGACCGGATCGTGGCGCAGCCGATGACGCTGACCGGCTCCATCGGCGTGGCCGGCGGCAAGATCGTGTTCGCCGGCGCACTGGACCGGCTGGGCATCGGCCATGACCGGGTCGCGGCCGGGGAAAATGCCGGCCTGTACAGCCCGCTTGAACCCTTCACCACCGCCCAGCGCCAGCAGATGGAACGCACGCTGGACCGCATCTATGCCGATTTCACCGGCAAGGCGGCAGCGGCGCGCGGGCTGGACAGCGTGCAGATCGACCGGGCGGCGCGCGGCCGTGTCTTCACCGGCGCCGATGCCGGGGAGGTTGGCCTGGTCGATGCAGTCGGCGGTTATGCCGAGGCGAAGCAGGCGCTGCGGACGCTGCTGACTCTGCCGCAGGGCGCACCGCTGAAGCTGCAGCCTTTCCCGGCGCCGGAAGACCCGTTCCAGGCCATGCTCGACCTGCTGCGCGGCGGCGACTTCCTGCAGGCGCTGTCCGGCCTGTCGCGGCTCTCGGCGCTGCTGACGCATTACGAGACAATGCTGGGCGGGGCGATGGAAGCGCCGCAGCCGCTGCGCACGCCATTACCGGAACTGCGGTGACCGGCGCGACAATGCGCCTTCCTTTTGCCGCAGAAACCCGGCAAGGATAACAGCATGATGTCCCGCACCCCGCACCTGTTGCTCGTCGCCCTGATGCTCGCCTCCGTGCTGGCCTTCGCCGCGATTACATTCGCGCCGATGACAGCCAGTGCGGCATCCGGCGGCAAATCGGATAGCGGCAGCACCGTGCGCTTCGTGAATGTCGGCCCCTATCTCATCAATTTCTATCTCGACGAGAAACCGGTCTCCGGCCGCCTGGCGCTCACCATCGAGGCTAAGGATCTGAATGCCCGCACCGCGCTGACCCAGAACAGCCAGCTGATCGATGCGATGCTCCTGCCGCTGGCCATCGAGCTCTATTCCCACGGCAGGCCCAGCCAGCAGCGTATCCGCACCTTCAAGCTGAAGGCGATCGAGGTGCTCAACCAGCAGTTCGGCAATGTCGTCAGCGATATCTATATCCGCAGCCTGATGTAGGCATCACGCCGTCTTGCGGCCGGCGATCAGGAATTCGCGATTGCCCTCCGGCCCCAGGATCGGCGACGGATCGATGCCCAGCACCGTCCAGCCCGGCTGTGCGGCCAGCCAGCCCGCGATGCGCTGGCATACCTCCTCATGCAGGTCCGGATCGCGCACCACCCCGCCCTTGCCGACACGTTCCTTGCCGACCTCGAATTGCGGTTTGATGAGCGCCACCAGAAAAGCGCCCGGCCCGGTCAGTTCCAGCGGCCGCGACAGCACCAGCTCCAGCCCGATGAAGCTGGCGTCGCAGACCACGAGATCGATGGCGTCGGGGATTTGCTCCGCAGTCAGATGCCGGGCGTTGGTCCGCTCCAGCACGACCACCCGGTCATCCTGCCGCAGCTTCCAGGCAAGCTGCCCGTGTCCCACGTCAACCGCATAGATTTTAGCCGCGCCGCGGCTGAGCAGCACGTCGGTGAAGCCACCGGTGGAGGCGCCGACATCGAGGCAGGTCATACCGTTCGGATCGATTCCGAAATGATCTAACCCATGTTGCAGTTTCAACCCGCCACGCGAGACCCAGGGGTGATCCTGCCCCTTCAGTTCCAGCGGTGCGTCTTCCGGCAGCGCCGTGCCCGCCTTGTCCAGCCGCCTGGTGTCGGAATAGACCAGCCCGGCCATCACCAGCGCCTGGGCGCGGGCGCGGCTCTCCACCAGCCCGCGTTCCACCAGCAGCACATCGAGGCGCTTCTTCGCCATCGGGCGGTCAGGCCCGGCGGATCGGCATCGTCATGCAGCGCGGCCCGCCGCCACCCATGGTGAACATGGTGAGGTCCGGGTCCAGCACGTCGAGGCCCAGCGCGCGCAGTTTCGCATTCACGCCCGTCGAGCCGGCGGCGGACAGCACCTTGCCGCCGCCCAGCGCCAGCACATTACCGTTCAGCTCCATCGCCTCCTTGTAGCTGACCGGCACCAGTTCGATGCCGAGACCGCGCAGCCAGGCCGCGAAATCGTCGGGCAGCACCTCCAGGCAGGCCAGCGCCACCTTCTCCGCCGCCATCGCGAACAGCAGATCCATATGCAGGAAATGCTGGGCGAAGGGCTGGCAGCGCACCTGCCACCCCTGCCCTTCGAACCAGCCGGCAACCTGCCGGGCCGAAGCCTCCTTGGTGCGGTCGCCGCTATAGCCGATCAGCAGCGTGCCGGGCCGCACCAGATGGATGTCGCCGCCCTCGATGGAGCCGGCGGTGGCCCAGTTCCAGACCGGAATGCCGTGGCCCTGGTAGAAGCGCACGATGGGCGCCACCTCGCCGACCCGCTGCGGGCGGAACATCTGCGTCACCAGCACGCCCCAGGGCGTCATCACGTCGGGATCGCGGGTATAGACCTGATAGGGCAGGTTCGGGTCCGGCGCGGCGAAATGACACGTCACCCCGGCGCTCTCCAGCGCCTGCACCATCTCGCGGTGCTGCCGCTGCGCCAGTTGCAGATCGAAGGAGGTGCCCCGGCGCAACGTCTCCTCGGCCACGGAATTGGCCGGAAACCATTTGAAATTACCGGGTTCGCACAGCAGCACATCGGTCAGCAGCCCATAATCGCTGTCGGCGCCATGGGCCAGGGGCGGAGTATCGGTCATCGTGGTCGTCCGGTTTCAGATCAAGGAGGTAAAGCAGTAAGTCGGATTGACAGGTTGGGTGCAAGCCCGCACTGTCCAACGCATCTACAATACGAGGAACGCATGACCGACACGACCTTTTACGAAGCCTCGTTCGAGGAACCCGTCCTGCGCCGCGATATCGCCGCGACCTGCCGGCTGTTCGGCCTGTACCGGCTGGCCCATATCGATGATGGGCGGATCACGGTCAGAATGCCGGGCGGCGTTCTGGCGAAACCCGACGATGTGGCGTTCGGCGACATGCGCGCCTCCGACGCGGTGTTCGTCGCCGATGGGGCGGAGAGCGATCCGGAAGGCCGCGTCGATGCCGATACGCTGGCAGCGCACCGCGCCATCCTGGCGGCCCGGCCGGAGATCATGGTGGTGTTCGAGGTGACGGCGGGCGCCGCCGCCGCGGTCGCCTGCGGTCCGGAAGGGCTGCTGCCGATCAGCCAGTTCTCATTGCAGTTCTACAACCGCATCGGCACCGAGGAGCTGGCCGGACCGGGCGACAATCTGGCGGCCGGCAAGCGCGCGGCCCATGCGCTGGGCCAGCACCCCGCGCTGATGCGCAAGGGGCGCGGCATGCTGGTGGTCGGCCGCACCATACCCGAGGTTTTCGTGCTGATGTTCTATCTGGTCCGCTCCTGCCAGGTGCAGGTGCCGGCTGTCACCGGCGGCGCGGAACTGGTGCTGCCGAGCCATGAGGTCGCCGAATATACCGCCCAGCAATATGAGCGCGATCCGACACCCGGCGGGAAACGGGAATGGCCGGCGCTGCTGCGCCTGCTGGATCGGACAAACCCCGGATATACGAACTGAGCAGCGAAATGGTTCCTTCACAAATCGATCACATCGATGTGAAAAGACGTTGAGTTTAAAAGGAAATTTTCATCCCCATCTCCTGTTCATCGAGGCCGGCACCCATCGTCGGCTTCACCGAAGAGATCAAGGAGATTTACGATGACCATCCGCACTCTGATGAACAAGACCGCCCTTCCCGCCCTTCTGGTTGCCGGCTTCATCGGCCTCGGCGCCGCCGGTGCCAGCGCCGCGCAGGTGACCGCCTGGGGCGCAAGCGACGCCAGCCCGACCTACCTGAACATGGTCAGCGAGACCCAGCGCTCGCAGGCCGGCATGGTACCCATGGTCGGTGGCAGCCTGCCGGGCGTTGCCTCGGGCGCCAGCGATGCCGACCCGACCGCCGGTAACCGCAATCTCGCGGTCAATGTGATCGATGGCGACGCCGCGCCGAGCCAGGCTCAGCTGTCGCAGAACCCGGCCGCAAATGCCGAGGTCGGCTTTTACTAAGCCGCGGCACTGACCCCGGAAACGGGCCCGGAAACGGGAATAGCCGAGTAGACGGAAAGGCGGGGGAAACCCCGCCTTTCTTTTTGCCTAATCGCCCACAGGACGCACCGCAAACTGCGTGCGGACCGGCCCGGACAGGCCGGCGATCTCGCGGATCAGCTTCTGCAGGATGGCGACGCGGAAATCGTCAAAGCCTTCCGCCACCACCAGAAACGCATTCTCCCCGCCGATTACCTGGTTCTCGTAATAGAGATCCAGCTTCAGCTCGCGCGGTGTCGGCGAGCCGAAAGGCTGCGGCCGGTCGTTCAGGATCGGCAGGCCGTTGATGGTGATGCCCTTGGCAACCGCACGGTCGCGCGCCGGCGCGGCCTGTACGCCGCGATTGGTCGGCCCGTCGCCGGAAATGTCGATCACCTTACGCTTGGCGTCGAACGGTGCGCGCTCGATCACGCCAACGGAATAATCGATGGCCGAGCCAATCGCCGTCCACATGGAGCGGTTCAGCGGCTTGCTTTCCAGCAGGCTGGCGAACGCCTCCGCCGTCTCCGGCCCGTCCACCAGCGTCCAGTCGATCAGCGTCCATTGGAACTCCGCCCCTGCCCATTCGACATAGGCAATGGCGATCTTGCCCTGCTCGCCATCCTGGATGGCGCGGATCACGGCGGGGTGGCGGATGGCGTCGATATAGCCCTGGCGCTGCTGGCTCATCTCGTGCTCGTCCATGCTGCCGGAAACATCGACCGCCAGCACCAGCACCAGATCGACCGCCGGCCCGGCGGCGCGCACCGGGACGGGCAAACTCAGCAGGATGGACAGGACCAGAAGAAACGGGGCCAGAAGAAACGGGAAAAGCAAGCGCATGGCCAACCTCTCTCTGAGTGGCATTGCCCCTGGTGACTTCCCCGACTTCAGTGTGTGCGAATATAACATTTGCCGCAAGATGGCAGGACAAGCCCCTTGGCGCGGGCGCATGCACCACCTATCTTCCCCGGCATGTCGCGCGATTTCCTTCCCTTCCGGTGGCGTTCCACCGTGGCCGTACTGCTGATCCTGGTCGGACTGGTGATCTATTCCCTGCTCGCCATGGTGGTCGGCACCTATTTCCTGCCGGACCATTGGGCGGCTGAGCTGGGCTTCTATCTGGTGGCCGGCATCGCCTGGGTATGGCCCAGCGCCAAGCTGATCGGCTGGGCCGCCAGGACCGACGCCAAACCGCTTCAGTAGAATTCAGGCCGCGGCGGCGGGATCGTTGCCGTCATCATCTTCCTTCGTGCTGAAGACCGGCGGCACGTTCCGCAGCTTTTGCAGCGGGATGTGACAGGCGATGCGGTGCCCCTTCTCCGGCTCCAGCACCGGCGGCCTTTCCTGATCGCAGATATCGCCCAGCTTGCTCGGGCAGCGCGACGCGAAGGGGCAGCCCTTCGGTGTGCTCAGTGCGCTGGGCAGCTCGCCTTCCAGCACGATGCGGCGCTTTTCGATGGACGTATCCGCGACCGGCACCGCCGACAGCAGCGCCTCGGTATAGGGATGGTAAGGCGGCGAGAACACTTCCTCGGTCGTGCCCTGCTCCATGATCTGGCCCAGATACATCACGACGATGCGGTCCGCCAGATAGCGCACCACCGACAGGTCATGGCTGATGAACAGCAGGGTCGTGCCGGAATTACGCTGAATCTCCATCAGCAGCTGCGTCACCGCCGCCTGCACCGAGACATCCAGCGCCGAGACCGGCTCGTCGGCGATCACCATATCGGGATTGCCGGCGAAGGCGCGGGCGATGCCGACGCGCTGCTTCTGCCCGCCAGACAGCTGGCGCGGCCGGCGCTTGGCGAAATCGCGCGGCAGCTTCACCATGTCCAGCAGCTTCAGGACGCGCTGCTCGATCTCCTTCGGATCGCTGGCGACGCCGAACTTGCGGATCACCCGGGCGATCTGACCGCCCACCGTATGGCTGGGGTTCAGCGTATCGTTCGGGTTCTGGAACACCATCTGGAGGGAGCCGATCTGCTCCGGTGAACGCTGTTCCACAGGCAGGTCGCCGATATCGTCGCCATTGAAGCGGATACGCCCCTCGCTGGCCGTCTCCAGCCCCATCAGCACCTTGGCGAAGGTGGATTTGCCGCAACCGGATTCGCCGACGATGGCGACCGTCTGCTTGCGGCGGGCATCGAAGCTCAGCGTTTCGTTCGCCTTCACATAGCGGATGGTGCGGCCCTTCAGCAGCGCCAGCAGGGAATTGTCGGACAATTCGTAATATTTGCGCATCTCCTCGACGCGCAGCACCCGCTCGCCCGGCGCCATCGGCTCCAGCGTCTCGGCATCGGGTGCATAGGCGCTCCAGTCGATCTCTTCCCAGCGCAGGCAGCGCACCGCATGCGGACGCGGCGCACCCGAAACCGTCTCCAGCGGGATGCCGCCGGTATCGCAGCGCCCGGACTCGAAATGATCGCAGCGCGGCCCGAAATTGCAGCCCTTCGGGCGCTCATGCGGCAAGGGCAGCTGGCCGCGGATCGGCATCAGCGGGCGGGCATACTTGTCCGACCCCGGCATCGGGATCGCGCCGAACAGCCCGTGCGTATAGGGATGGCGCGTGGTGGCGAACACCTCGTCGATGCTGCCCTCCTCGATCACCTCGCCGGAATACATCACGAAGACGCGGTCGCAGGTCTCCCGGATCAGCCCCAGATTGTGCGAGATATAGAGGTTGGAGGTACCGAAATCGCGGCTGAGGTCGGCGATCAGTTCGACGATGCCGGCCTCCACCGTCACATCCAGCGCCGTCGTCGGTTCGTCCAGCAACAGCAGCGACGGCTTCGACAGCAGCGCCATGGCAATCACCACGCGCTGCTGCTGGCCGCCGGAAATCTGGTGCGGATAGGCGTCCAGAATACGCTGCGCATCCGGTAGGCGCACCGCATCCAGCAACTCCGCCGCGCGCTTCATGGCGGTGCGCTCGTCCACGCCCTCATGGCAGATCGGCACTTCGGCCAGCTGCCTGCCGATGGTCATGGACGGGTTCAGCGCCGCCATCGGCTCCTGATAGACCATGGCGATCTCGCCGCCGCGCAGCCGGCGCAGCTCGTCCGGCGGCATCTGCACGATATCGCGGCCCCGGAACTTGATGGAGCCGCCGACGATTCCGCCATTGTCGCCCATATAGTTCATGATCGCCATGGCGACGGTGGATTTGCCGCAGCCCGATTCGCCCACCAGACCGGCGGTCTCGCCCTCCTTCAGCGTGAGGTTGAAGTCAACCACCGCCGGAATCTCGCCGGCGCGGGTGAAGTAGGAGATCGAGAGATTCTCGATCTCCAGTACGGGTGTGTCGCTCTTGCCGTTTATCGCCATTGGTTCAGTCCTTCAGCGATATTTCGCGCAGGCCATCGGCCAGCAGGTTGAAGCCCAGCACCAGCGAGGAGATGGCGATGCAGGGGAAGATCGTCATGTGCGGGAAGACCATCGCCATGCCGCGCGTCTCGTTCACCATGCCGCCCCAGTCGGGATCGGGCGGCGGCAGCCCGAGGCCGAGGAACCCGAGCACGCCGATGGTGATGATGACGTAGCCAAGGCGCAGGCAGCCATCGACGATCAGCGGGCCGCGTGCATTCGGCAGGATCTCCACGAACATGATGTACCAGGCCGATTCGCCACGGGTCTGCGCGGCCGCCACATAGTCGCGGGTACGCAGATCCAGCACCAGGCCGCGCACGATGCGCATGATGCCCGGCGCGCTGGCGAAGGTGACGGCGATGATGATGTTGATGCCCGAGGCGCCGAAGGTGGTGATGACCACGACATAGAGCACCAACACCGGGAAGGAGAGGATGATGTCGGCCGCGCGGCTCAGCACATCGTCGATCCAGCCGCGCTTGTAGCCCGCCGCCAGCCCCATGACGATGCCGACGGCATAGGCGCAGAAGGTGGCGAGCGGCGCGTAGAACAGTACGGTCCTGGCACCCCATACGAGGCGCGAGAGGATGTCGCGGCCGAGATGGTCGGTGCCGAGCCAGAAGGTGCCGCCATCGGGCGCCGTCACGCCCGGCACCTGGAAGGGCACATATTGCGAATTCGGCGGATAGGGCGCGATCAGCGGCGCCAGCAGCGCCAGCAGGCACCAGAACAGGATGATGGCAAGGCCGACCGTGCCGACACCGCTTTCGCGGATCAGCGCGAGACGGCGCCAGTTACGCAGCAGGAGGCCAGGAGAACGGGTCGGAAGCGCGCTGTCTGTCATTGCCGCCTCCTCACGCGAACCGGATGCGGGGATTGAGATAGGTATAGCCGATATCGGCGATGGTCTGCGTCGTCACCGCGACGAACACGGCCACCATGGCGCAGGCCTGGATCATATAGATGTCCTGGTTGAGCGAAGCCTCCAGCAGCAGCGCGCCGAAGCCCTTATAGGCAAAGAAGAACTCCACCACGATGACGCCCGACAGCAGCCAGTTGATCTGCAGCATGATGACGGTGAAGGGCGCGATCAGCGCGTTGCGCAGCGCATGGCGCAGGATCACCTGATGGTAGGGCAGCCCCTTCAGCACCGCGGTGCGGATATAGGGCGTCTGCATCACCTCGGCCATCGAGGCGCGGGTCATCCGCACCAGATAGCCGAAGCCGTACAGGAACAGCACCGAAACCGGCAGGATCAGCTGCACCGGATCGAAGCCGCCGCTCATCGCGCTGGTGCCGGGCAGCCAGCCCAGCGTAAAGACGAAGATGAAGGCCAGCAGCACGGCGCTGGCGAATTCCGGCACCGAGGTGGTGCCGATGGAGGTCAGCGAGATCACCCGGTCGAGGGCCGAGCCCTCCTTCATGCCGGCCAGCACGCCCAGCGCCAGCGAGGTCGGCACCATGATGGCGTAGGTCGCCGCCCCCAGAATCGCAGTGTTGCCCAGCCGGTCCCACAGAACGTCGGAAACCGGCACCTTGAAGCGGATGGACTGGCCGAAATCGCCACTGGCGATGCTGAACAGCCAGTCGAAGTAGCGCACATAGAGCGGCCGGAAATAACCGTTGTTTTCCAGCCAGATATTGCGCTGTTCGATGGAGGTGTAGGGGCCCAGAACCTTGACTGCCACCGCCTCGCCATTCACCTCCAGCAGGAGGAACAGCAGGATCGACACCACCAGCATGGTGACGATCATGAAGGCCAATCGCTTGGCCAGAAAAATCACCATTCTCGATAGTCTCCAGCAGCGGCGGTGCGCACACCCTTTTCCCTAATCCACCCCCGCAAGGGGGGCGGAAAAAGGCCCATCGCCCTCCCCCGGCAAGGGGGAGGGGTGGGGTTGGCGTCAAGGTGGCACACCGGCCTGCGCACGATCAGGCGTCGAGCCAGATCTTGTTGACGTGCATCTCCTCGGCCGGCTGGATCTGGAAGCCCTTCACCTTCTTGTTGCTGGCGGTGAAGATCGAGCGCCAGTAAGGCTGGATGATGACCGCGTCCTGCTGCAGCATCTTCTCGACCGGCACCATCTTCTCCTTGCGCTTCTCCGGGTCCAGCACGCCCATCGCATTGTCGAGCAGCTTGTCGAACTCCGGATTGGCGTAGGAGCTTTCGTTCCAGGCCACGCCGGAACGATAGGCAAGGTTCAGCACCTGCACGCCGAGCGGGCGATGCGTCCAGGAGGTGAAGCCGAAGGGCGTGGTGGTCCAGCGGTCCCAGTAGGTGCCGCCGGGCAGGATATTGACCTTCAGGTTGATGCCGGCCGGCTTCACCATCTCGGCAATGGCGAGACAGGTGTTCGGCTCCCAGGACGGCTGGGTCACGCAATCGATGGTGATTTCCAGACCGTTCGCATAACCGGCCTCTGCCAGCAGCTTCTTGGCCTTGTCGTAATCCTGATTCATCGCCGGCAGCTCGGCATATTCCGGATGCACCGGGCTGACATGATGGTCCTCGCCGGGCACGCCGAAGCCCTGATAGGCCAGTTCCAGCAGACGCTTATGGTCGATACAGGCCTGGATTGCCTGGCGTACGCGCACATCGTCGAACGGCTTTTCCGTCACCTTCATGCGGGCGACGCCGGTCTGGCCGGTCACCGTCTCGTAAATCTGCAGATGCGACATCTGCCTTACCGCCGGCACGTTCTCGGTGATCAGGCGGTACAACAGATCGACCTGGTCGGAGGCCAGTGCGGCCAGCCAGGCGGAGTGGTCGTCGCCATGGTCGATATAGGTAACGCCGTCCAGATAGACATCGCCGCCCCAGTACTTGCCCTCGCGGCGCTCGAAGCGGGCGGTCTCGCCGACGCGGAAATCCTTCAGCGCGAACGGGCCGGTGCCGATCGGGTTATCGACCAGATTGCCGCCCATCTTCGCGAAATCGCGGTGCACGATCAGCGCCGGATAGTCGCCCATCGATTCCGGCAGGGCGATATCGGCGGTCTGCAGCTTGAAGCGGACTGTGTGCTCGTCCACCTTCTCGATCGCCCCCGGCGCCATCTTCTGCTTGCCGCCCTCCTCGACCATCATCGAGCTGAAGCGGCCCAGATTGGAGGAACCGGTGGCGGGGTCGAGCCAGCGCTCGAAATTGAAGATCACGTCATCGGCGCCGAATTCGTCGCCATTCGACCATTTCACGCCCTTGCGCAGGCGGAAGGTCCAGGTCTTGAGATCGTCGGACGTCTCCCAGCCTTCGGCGAGGTGCGGGCGCGTCACATTGTCGGAGCCGACCTGGGTCAGCGATTCGACGATATGCCGGCCGACATTGCCCTTCTCCGACCAGTCATAGGTCGCGGGGTCCGTGATCTCCTTCACATTCATGGAGATGCGGAGATTGCCGCCCTTTTTCGGGGTGCCGGTCTGCGCCAGCGCCGCGGAGCTGGTGCCCATCAGCTTGTCGGCCATGGTGTAGGCCGTGCCGGCGGAAACGCCGAGCAGGGTCGCCGTGCGCAGGAAGTCGCGCCGGCCAATGCGGCCCTTGCCGAGCTGGTCGGCGAGCTTGGGGATATAGGGGTGAATGCCGTTTTTGGGCGTGTCGCTCATGAATGTATCTCCCGCTGTCTCATGGGTCGCTGCGCCGCTTTCATCAAGTAAAAAATCATGTTTTTACTCAACGTCTCGATCAACCGACATCATGTCTAAATAGATAATACGATTTTTATTGGAGCGGCCAGTATCAGTGGCTATCCAAGAAAATCTCCGCACACATCATTTGCAAAATGCCGACCGAACGACAGAGCGCTCGATTGGGATGGACTAGGATTTTTAGAGCCACAGCCCGATTTGTCAACCTCGCTGGGCTGCAATATTCAGAAGATGATTGATAGAAAAGGAAAATTAGTTATTTTCATCAACAAGAAAAAGGGCGCCGCCTGCCATGGCGACGCCCAGTTGGGGGGCTTTCAGAAAATTCGGGGACCGGAAATCAGCTATTCTCCATGCCCTGCAGGACGATCTCGCCCTGCTCCAGGGCCTGTTTCAGCTCCTCGACGCCACGCCGGGCTTCCTCGTACATCTCGCGGCAGCGCGCGATCTCACGCATCTCGCCCTCGGTGACCGGGCCGCGACCGCTGGCGCCGCTGTCCAGCAGCTTCGCCAGGTAGCGGCCCCGCAACTTCGCGGCGATGGTGACGATGCCCTCGATCTCGCGGGCGGACACGTCCATGACGGTCTTGCGCGCCTCGCTGGCGAATTGCTGGCGCTGGAACCCATCCAGCTCGCGCAGCAGCTGCTGGCGGTTCACACCCTTGCGCGGCAGGCCGGCACCCTGCCCCTGCAGCCAGGCGGCCTGCGGCTCGGCCCGTTCAGTCCGCTCGGCGCCGCGGTCGGTGTTGCGCTCAGCACGCAGCGGCTCGGCCGGGCGTGCCGCCGGCTTGGCTTCCGGCTTCGCTTGCGGCTTTATCGCACGGATCGAAGGGCGCACCGCCTTGGCGGGAGAAATCACAGGATTTTGCGGCGCATCGGCTTCGGTGCTGGCCTCGCGGCGCGGCGCGGCGAAACGGGTGGCGGTCATCAGAGACATGTTCCCTCCTGGCGTAAAGCGGGTGGCCCCAAATGGGCCTCGCCAGTACAGAAAGCAACCGCCGTGCCAATCGCCACGACAACCGAAAACAATTGTAAAATCAGCCGATTAAGGCGAAATCACCATAGCCGACACTAGGCTCATGGCAGCTTTTGCCGGGTCGGCATCGGGCACCCGGCAGAAACGGTCAAGGGTAACGGTCAAAGGGTGCGGTAGCGGTCCACCCCATCCGCTCCGGTTTCGCGCGCCAGCCGGCCTTCATGCAGCAGCCGGTTCAGATGCGCCAGCGCCTCACCGATGGCGAAACCGAGCTGCATCATGTCCAGCTTGCGGGTGAACATCGCGTTCATCACCTCGACGCCGGTGCGCGGCGTCCTGGCACAATCCTCCAGGATCAGGTCCAGCCGGTGCTGGTGATGCTGGCGCAGATTGGATATCCGTTCGTGTACGCCGGTGAAAGGCGTGTCGTGCGAGGGCAGCACCAGCGTGTCGTCCGGCAGACCGGCGAACCGGTCGAGACAGCCGAGATAGCGGGCCAGCGGATCGCCATCGGGTTCCTGCGGCCACAGCGAGACGTTCGGGCTGATGCGCGGCAGGATGATATCGCCGGAGATCAGCAGCCTGTCCTCCGGGCAGGCGAGGCAGGCATGCTCCGGGCAATGCCCCTCGCCAATGATGATCTGCCAATCGCGGTTGCCGATGCGGATCGTCTCGCCACCGAAGATACGCCGATAGGCTGCCGGGATCGGCTCCACCCCCTTGCGGTAGCGCCCGACGCGCTCCAGCAGCGCCGGCATCTGCTCCTCGCTGACGCCGGCGCGGGTGTAGAAGGCACGGGCGACGGCCTCGCGGCTGCCATCATCCTCGGCGCGCTGATGGCGGCCATAAAGCCATTCCGCCTGCGTCATCCACAGCGGCGCGTTCCAGCGCTGCGTCAGCCAGCCGGCCTGGCCGATATGATCGGGGTGAAAATGCGTGACCAGGATGCGCGTCACCGGGCGGCCGCCCAGCGTGCTGGCGAACACGCCTTCCCACAGGGTGCGGGTCTTCTCGCCGCCGATGCCGGTATCGACGATGGTCCAGCCCTCGCCATCCTCCAGCAGCCAGAGGTTGATGTGGTCCAGCGCGAAGGGCAGCGGCATGCGCAGCCAGTACACGCCGTCAGCCACGCGCATCGTCGTGCCGCCCTCGGGCAGCTCACTGAACCGATAGTTGATTTCCGGCTTCATGCTTTGTTCGTCTCCCCGCTTTTCGTTGCGGCAAAGACTAGCGGCCCGGTGCCGGATGGCAAGCAGGCAGCGTGAACCATCGCCGGATGCCAGCCATGCAGGCCATGCAGGCCGCCGGAGCGGCGCTAAGGATCAGACGTTGAAGTTGAAATTGATCGGCTGGACCAGGTTCAGCAGATAGGCGTCCCTGCCGGAGCCCAGACCCAGCTGCGAGGTGGCGGACTCAGCATCCTTCATCGCCAGGAATTTCTGGATGAACTCCACGGCGAACTTGCTGGACCCGGCATAGGGGTCCTCCGTTTCAGACGACTCGCTGCCGACAAACTGGGCCAGCGTCGCATCGACGATGCTCTTTTCCATCTGCTGCGTGCGCAGATCGGAATTCAGCGTCTCACGCACCCGCCCCAGCGAGAACAGCGCGTCGTTTAGCGCCGCGATGGCACCGGTGCTGTCACCGCCATCGCTTGGCAGGCCATCGGCCCCGCCACGCAGGATCGCACCGAAATTGGTCGCGAAATCACTGATCGCATCGACGCTCATAAGCCGGCCGCTGGATTCCACACGGTACTCAATGTTTTCCTGGTCAGCGGACAGCAGGTTCCGTCCCTCAAACGCGGCAGCGTTGATATAGGTCTGCAAATCGTTCGACAGCCTGCGATAGGCGCTGTCCACCGCGGCGCGCGGGTCCAGCGTCTCCGACGCCAGGTTGAAGGAGCTGGCGTCGATGGAAATCTCGCGGAAGGCGGTGCTGGTGGCGGTCGCGATCTGATTGTCCAGCGCGGTCAGAACGCCCTGGGCATTGGCGAAGGAACTGATGTCGCGGCCGGTCAGTTCGGCCAGCACGCTGGTCGTCAGATCGCGGCCGCGGGCCTCGATATTGAAACCGTTCAGCAGCTCGTAGCTCTGATTACCGCCGGCCAGCAGATTGTCGAGGCCAGCCGTGCGCGGATCGTTGATCAGGTCGCCGATCTTGCCGACAATCTCGTCATACTGGGTCTGCAAGCCGGTACGGTTGGAGCTGGCGGGCAGCGCGGTGGACTCCACCGCCAGGCCACGCAGTTCACCCAGCAGCAGATTGATCTCGCTCAGCCGCGAGCCGGCATCGCGTACCGCTTCCGCGCCCGGATAGAGCGATGCAGAATTCAGGGTCGCGGCGAATTGCGGGATCGAGGCAATCGCGTCCGTCAGCGCCGTGCGGTCGGCGGTGACTTCTTTGCGGACATTGGCCAGCTCCGTCGTGCTGCTGGTGACGATACCGCCCGCGGTCGCCAGATTGCCGGCGTCGCCGGAGCCGGTGACGGCCTGGAAGCTGGCGTTGGCGGCATCGATATCGGCCAGGAAGCCGGTGAGGTCCTGCGAGCGCGTGGTCAGGGTCTCGCCGGTCGATTTATACTGCACGGACAGGTCGGGCAGCGCGCCGCTCAACAGGTTTTCCAGCGTGCCGGCAGCATCCGCATCGCCGTCGTCATAGGAATAGGTCGCCTCACTATAGGCGGTGTTGATCTTGTCGCGCAGATCCGCGAACTCGGTCTTGTAGCTGTCCAGCCTGGCGGCGTTGGCGGGGTCGCTGGCGAGGCCGACCAGCGTGTTCATGCGGCTGACATAGCCTTGAATGCGGCCCAGCGAATCATTGGCGGCGGCCAGCAACCCGTTCTGGCGCACCATTTCGGGGATGGCGGCTTCCTGCACTGGGATTTCCGCCTGGAATTCGCCGGCCGGGTCCTGCACCGCATCCAGCGCGCCATAGCCGGCGCGGATCAGCTCAAGCTGGCTCTGGATCGCATCGACCTGGGCAATCGCCTGCTTCGACAGCTGCACGCCATTATAGAGCAGCGTCTGGTCGTCGCGCGCATCATCGATGCGGATCGAGCCGCTGCCCGTCTGCGCCGTGCTCTCCACACCCTTGAATTTTTCGAGGTCGAGCCGCCCTTCGATGAGCCGCGCCTGCGTTTCCACCGACTGCACGGCAATCTGCGCCGGCAGGTTCAGCGTGAAGGTGACGACCGAGCGCAGCACATTGTCGCCCAGGATATCGTAGGGGCTGGTGACATTGCCGATATTGCGCAGGAAGTAGGTCGCCTCGCGCAGTGCCGGATTGTTGTTGCCCAGCGCCTTCTCGAACTCGTTGAGAATATATTTCTGCGACAGGTCTTCCAGGAAAGCCGCGTCCTGCAGCTTCGACATGCCGCTGTTCGCGAAGTCGAAGGCGCCGGCGATTTCGCGGTAGCGGTTGTCGGACAGCCGGTTGGCCAGCGAGCTGTTGTCGTCCAGGTCGCTTTCCAGCACCTTCTTCAGGCGCCCGGGATACTGCGCTTCGCTTTCCAGGCTGAAGGCCGACAGGGCAAAATTCATCAGCCGGCGATCCTTCATGAGATCGTCCACGCTTTCGATGGAGCCGGCCTTTTTCTTGAAATACTCGACCTCGCGCATGACCTGCGCAGTCTGTCCGAACTGCGTGATCTGCTGCGAGGTGTTCTTCTGCAGCATCTGGAAGGAGAGTGCTGCGGAGACACCGCTCATATAGGCGACGTTGGCTACCATGACGCTTCTGTCACTTCTCTTGCCGGTGGGCGTAGGGCAGGCCTTTTACCGCCCAATTCCACGAGATGAACATTAGCATAGCCTCCGCACGAGTCCAGAAGAATCTCGTGCACAGCCAAGCAAGATGCGGGCCATACCTCCCTGGCCCGCCCCCGCCCGTCACGCGGCCTTACGCGCCGGCACCGATTTCTCGCCCAGATCCCAGAACAGCCCGGCCATCATCTGCAAGCCCTCGCGGATGATCGGCAGCAGCGCATGCTCGTTCGGCGCATGCTGGGAGCAGGACGCATAGGAATGCGGGACCCAGACGGTAGGCAATTTCAGCACGTCGGTAAAAATGTCGTTGGGCAGCGAGCCGCCGAGATTGGGCAGCACGGCGGGCTTCGCCCCCAGCGTCGCCTCGATGGAGCCGACCGCCCACTTCACCCAGGGATCGTCCGGGTCCAGGCGCGTCGCCTTGAAATAGGCATCGCGGCTGGCCGCCAGCTGCACCGCCTGGAAGCCGCGCGCGTCCAGATGCTTGCGTAAAGACGGCAGGAAATTCTCCGGGTCGCTGCCGACCACGAAGCGGATCTGGCAATGCGCCTTGGCCGAGGGCGGGATGGCGTTCACCGGGCGCTCCGGATTGCCGGTCTTGAAGGCCAGCACATCGAAGCTGTTCCAGCCATAGACGCGCTCCGCCGGGGTCATGCCCGGCTCGCCCCACCATGCGTCGATCTTCGGCCCGTCCTCGCCGCCATCGACGGTGCAGTCGGCCAGCGCCGCGCGCACCGAATTGGGGATCGGCGTCGGCAGGAAGCCATCGACCAGGATCTTGCCGGTCGGCGAGCAGATCGAGGCGATGGCGTGCGCCAGGATCACGCCGGGATCGGCCAGCAGCCCACCCCAATTGCCGGAATGATGCGCGCCCTCGCGCAGATCCAGCCACATGTCGAAATTGAAATTGCCGCGCGCGCCCAGGAAGATGGTCGGGCGGCCCGGCTGCAAACGGGGACCGTCGGAGGCCAGCAGCAAATCGGCGGCCAGCGCGTCTTTCTCCTGCTCGCACAACAGACGCAGGCCGGGGGAGCCGGTTTCCTCGCCGGTCTCGATCAGCAGCTTGCAGTTGAAGCCGAGATTGCCGCGCGCGCCGATCACCGATGTCAGCGCCTGGATGTTGATCGAGTGCTGGCCCTTATTGTCCGCCGTGCCGCGCCCGTAGAGCTTGTCGCCCTCCTGCTTCATCTCCCACGGGGTGATGCCGTCGCGCCACTGGTCCTCCAGCCCGCGGATCACATCGCCATGGCCATAGCTCAGCACGGTCGGCAGCCCCTCGCCCTCGATGCGCTCGGCGATCAGGAACGGCCCGCCATGCGCGACCGGATTCGGCAGGATGCGGCAGGAAAAGCCGATGGCCTCCAGCGTCGGCTGCATCTCGTCGGTGAGGTAGGCCAGCAGCGCGTCCTTGCGCTCCGGGTTCTGGCTTTCCGTGGGGATCGCCACGCGCCGCGCGAGGTCCTTCAGAAAAGTCCCATTGTCGAGTTGCGCCACCGCGTCCGCGATCGCTGCCTGCCTGCTCATGTCCTGATATCCACCGGGTAGGGAACGGAAGCCCGGAGTTTAGCGCCGGAAAAAGCCGGGCGGCAAGGTGGGGATACTAGGTTTCGGTGGCATTCCTGCTTGAGGGAGCGAAGCACCGGCGGGAAAACCCTTATCTTGTCACCCCCGGACTTGATCCGGGGGTCCAGGGGCGGTGCTCTGCCTGCATCTTATTTGCCTGCCGCCCTGGATTGCCGGGTCAAGCCCGGCAATGACAAGATGAGAGCTCTACAACAGCCCCAGCGCCTTGAAGCTCGCATGGTCGTCGCGGCCGATGACGACATGGTCGTGCAGCGCGATGCCGAGCGCCTTGCCGGCGGCCTGCACCTCCTTCGTCATCTCGATGTCGGCGCGGCTGGGCGTCGGGTCGCCGGACGGGTGGTTGTGGACCATGATGAGGGCGGAGGCGTGCAGTTCCAGCGCGCGGCGGATCACCTCGCGCGGATAGACCGGCGTCTGGTCCACCGTACCCTTCTGCATCAGCTCGTCGGCGATGATCATGTTCTTGCGGTCGAGGAACAGCACGCGGAACTGCTCCAGCTTCTCGAAGCCCATGGAGGCGCGGCAATAATCCAGCAGGTCGCGCCAGGAGGAGATCACAGGCCGGTTCAGGATGCGCTGGCGCAACAGCCGGTGCGCGCCCGCCTGCACGCTCTTCAGCGCGGCCAGCGCGCTCTCCCCCACCCCCTCGATCTCGGACAGCGCGTGCGGGTCGGCGCTGATGACCTCGGCGAAATTGCCGAACCGGTCAATGAGCCGCTTGGCCAGCGGCTTCATGTCGCCGCGCGGCTGGGCCAGGAACAGCACCAGCTCCAGCAGTTCGTAATCCGGCAGCGCGTCGGCGCCGGCCGCCAGGAAGCGCTCGCGCAGGCGCTTGCGGTGGCCGTGATAATGCGGCCGTTCCGTCTCTTCTTCTGCCGCTTCCGCCGTCGCCTGCCGTGCATTGTGCCGGGCCATGCCGCACCATTCCTGATTGGCGTTCCCGCCATTGAACGGTGCGGCGCGCGGCTTGGCAAGGGGGGTGTCTCTCCCCCCCTCAATGGGTGACGTTCGCGTCCTTCGGCATCACGAAGGGGTGCGCCGATTCATAGGCGCGGGCGGCCTGCAGCACCAGCGCATCGGCATGGGCCGGTCCGACGATCTGCAGCCCGATCGGCAGTCCCGCCTTCGTAAACCCGCAGGGCGCGCTGGCGGCGGGCTGCTGCGTCAGGTTGAAGGGATGGCTGAACGGCGCCCAGTCGGGCCAGCGGCTGAAGCCCTTGCCCGCCGGGAATTCGATGCCGGCATCGAAGGCAGGCTGCGGCAGGGTCGGCGTCAGCAGCAGATCGTAGCTCTCATGGAACAAATTCATGGTAAGGCCAAGCGAGGAGCGCGCCTCGGCCGCCTTGGCGATCTGCTCCGAGGTATAGGTCAGCCCTTCCTCCGCCACCTCGACGAAGCCGGGATCCATCAGCTTGCGCTGCTCCGGCGTCAGCTTGCGATAGAGGTTGGCGGCACCGAAATACCAGTGGGTGCGGAACACCCAGGCCGGATCCTCGAAGCCGGGATCGACCTCGTCCACCTCCGCCCCCATATCGACGAAGACCTGCACCGCCCGGTTCACCGCCTCGGCAATCTCCGGATCGACCTTGGCATAGCCCAGCGCCGGGCTGTAGGCGATGCGCAGCCCCTCGACGCCATCCTCCAGCCCGATGCGGTAGTCGCGTCCGTCATAAGGCAGGGAGAACCAGTCGCGCGCATCCGGCATGGCAATCGCGTTCATCATCAGCGCCGTGTCGCCCACGGTGCGGGTCATCGGCCCGACATGCGACAGCGTGCCCATCGGGCTGGCCGGGAAGGCGGGAACCCGGCCGAAATGCGCCTTCAGGCCGAAGATGCCGGTGAAGCCCGAGGGCATGCGGATCGAGCCGCCGCCATCGGTGCCAATATGCAGGCATCCCATGCCAAGCGCCGCCGCCGCCGCCGCCCCGCCGGAGGAACCGCCCGGCGTCTTCGAGGTGTCCCACGGATTGCGGGTGATGCCGGTCAGCGGGCTGTCGGTGACGCCCTTCCAGCCATATTCCGGCGTGGTGGTCTTGCCGACCAGAACGGCCCCTTCCTCGCGCAGCCGCGCCACGGCGGGCGCGTCCTCCGGCCAGTTCTGGTTGCGCGCCACGGTCTTGCTGCCGCGCAGGGTCGGCCAGCCCTCGCTCAGGATCAGATCCTTCACCGTCGCCGGGATGCCATCGACCATGCCGCGCGGTTCGCGCTGCATCCAGCGCGCTTCCGAGGCGCGGGCGGCGGCCAGCGCCGATTCGGCATCGACCAGGCAGAAGGCGTTCACATGCGGGTCCACCGCCTCGATACGCGCCAGCACCGCCTTGGTCACCTCGACCGGCGACAGGCTCTTGCGGCGGTAGTGCTTCAGCAGCTCCGTCGCGGGAAGATAGCAGATGTCGATATTGTCGTTTGTCATTGGCCTACCCTGTTCCGTTGGGCAGACCTTAGCGAAGCGGAGGCGCGTTTGACCAGCCCCCGAAGAAGCCGGTCCGGTTCAGACGCAGGTCAGACGTAGGGTGGGCGGTCCCAGCCCCTGGGCGAGGCCGTGAAAATCTCGAACCCGTCCTCGGTCACGGCGATGGAATGCTCGAACTGCGCCGACAGCGAACGGTCCTTGGTGACCGCCGTCCAGTCATCGGCCAGCACCTTCACGTCATAGCGGCCGGCATTGATCATCGGCTCGACGGTGAAGAACATGCCCGGGCGCAGCGCGATGCCCTTGCCCGGCTTGCCGTAATGCAGGATCGACGGTGCGTCGTGGAACACCTTGCCCAGGCCGTGGCCGCAGAAATCCCGCACCACGGAAAAGCGCTGCCCCTCGGCATGGGTCTGGATGGCATGGCCGATATCGCCCAGCGTGGCGCCGGGCTTCACCGCCTGGATGCCCAGCATCATCGCCTCATAGGTGACATCGATCAGCTTCTGGCCCTTCACGCCGATCTTGCCGACCCCGAACATGCGGCTGGTATCGCCGTGCCAGCCATCCAGGATCACCGTCACGTCGATGTTCAGGATGTCGCCCTCGACCAGCTTCTTGTCGCCGGGAATACCGTGGCAGACGACATGATTGACCGAGGTGCAGATCGATTTCGGAAAGCCGCGATAGCCCAGCGGCGCCGGCACCGCGCCATTTTCGACGATGTAGTCATGACACAGCCGGTCCAGTTCGCCGGTGGTCACGCCAGGCTGTACATGCGGCGTGATAAAATCCAGCGTTTCGGCCGCAAGCCGCCCGGCGCGCCGCATGCCATCGAAGTCGGCGGCGGTGTGAATTTTGATGCTGCGCTCTTCGCGTCGGAGGTCTTCCATGACCTGATCCTTATCGCATAGAAAGAGGCCGAAATCACGGTCATCCGGCGTAAAAGCCCGGCCTATACCGCCAAGCGACCCCACTTGTCCAGCCAGATGGGGATGACGGGATGGCGCGTCACCTGCTTTTACGGCAGATCAGCCCTTCCGTGATGCGGTGAGCACCGCCGCCATTTCCTGTTCCAGCGGCGCCTCCTTCCCATCCTTCACCACGCCGACCTTCGGCACGATGCAGCCGATGATCGAGGTCACAGTGTCGCTGTCCGCCGACAGCGGCAGCAGCAGCCGCTCATAGGCGGCGAACCAGAAATCCTTGTAGAAGCGCTGGGTCTGGCAGGTGGGTGCGCGGCTCTCCACCACCTCGCGATAGGCCGCGCCGGCGATGCGGCGGAACAGCGGATTCGGCATCTGATCGACATATTTGCCTTCGGGATTGCTGCCATAGAAGCGCTGCAGCGCCATCCCGATGGTGCGGTAGCGGAAGCGCGATGGCGCCCCATTCTCCGGCCAGACAACCTCGACATGCAGCAGATTCGGCAGCTCGTCCGCCAGATCGACCGGTCCGATACGGCCGGGATCGGGCATGCGGTAGCCGTCGGCGGCATGCAGCCACAGCGCATAGAGTTTCTGCAGCCGCGGGCTGACGATGCGCATGGGGCGCGGCATTGCAGACGGCGCTGCCTTGGCGGGGGTCATTCTGCTGCTATCCCTTTCCTGCACGCATGAGGCGGCCTATCTTCTCCCGGCGCGCCCTTGCGTTTTCCTCTGCGGCCTGCATCCGTAAAGCAAGAAAGTTAAGGTTTCATCCCATGGAATCAAACCCCGCCCCCACAGCCTCACTCGTCATCATCGGCAATGAGGTGCTGTCCGGCCGCACCAAGGACGCGAACCTCGCCTATCTGGGCGCGCAGCTGGCCGAGATGGGCATCCGCATGATGGAAGTGCGCATCGTGCCCGATATCGAGGCCAATATCGTCGAGGCGGTGAACGCGCTGCGCGCACGCTACTCCTATGTCTTCACCACCGGCGGCATCGGGCCGACGCATGACGACATCACCTCGGCCTGCATTGCCGCGGCCTTCGGGGTGAAGCTCATCCGCCACCCCGACGCGATGGCGGTGCTGGCCGCGCACTATGCCGCCACCGGGGCGGAGTTCAACGACGCGCGCAAGAAGATGGCCGAGGTGCCGGAAGGTGCCACGCTGGTCGAGAACCCGGTCTCCAAGGCGCCCGGCTTCCGCATCGGCAATGTCTATGTGTTCGCCGGCATCCCGCGCATCATGCAGGCGATGTTCGACAGCGTGCGCGGCGAGCTGGCGACTGGCGCGCCGATCGCCTCGCGCACCGTATCTTGCCGGCTGGGCGAAGGCACGCTGGCGCAGGGGCTGGGCGCCATCCAGGCGCGCCATCCCGACATCGACATCGGCAGCTACCCCTATTTCGCCGGCGGCGGCTTTGGCGTGTCGCTGGTGCTGCGCGGCACCGACGAGGCGGCGCTGGACACGGCGGCGGAGGAAGTGCGCGTCCTGATCCGCAGCCTCGGCGGCGAACCCGTCGAGGGCGAGCCGGTGAAGGAAGCAGCGGCGAAGTAGGCGGAGCTGGGTGAGGGGGAAAACGAATCCCACCACCATCGGCGATTGTCCTGGCCTGCCCGGACGCGCTATCAAGGGCGCGGCTACTCCCCCTGCCCGCTTGGCGGAATCGGTAGACGCAGCAGACTTAAAATCTGTTTTCCTCCGGGAAGTGCCGGTTCGAGTCCGGCAGCGGGCACCAGGGAGGACGCCGGAGGCTATTCGAAAAAATCCTCGTCGATCTTCTTGATGTAGAGCGTCTCTTCGATACGGCAGCCGACATCGTAGCGGATCATCAGCCGCGCGAGCTGCGGACCGTCTATGAGGACGATGCGCTTGCTCAAGCTCTCCGCCGTCTGCTTCGCCGAGGCGCTGAAGCCGGAGGTGGTGACGAACAGCCCCTTGGCTGCCTTGAACCCGTCCAGCGCGCCGAAGAAATCTCGGATCGCCCCCGCGCCAACGATATTGCCATCGGCATAGCGCTTTGCCTGGACATAGACCCGGTCCAGCCCCAACGCATCCTGATCAATCACGCCATCAATGCCGCCATCGCCGCTACGCCCGATCACCAGCGCCTCGCCGGCCTGCCCGGTCGAACCGCCATAGCCCATGGCGACGAGAAGCTGCACCACGATCCGCTCGAAAAAAGCCGGCGGAGCCGCCTGAATACGTTGCAGGATTTCCTGAGACAACTCCGCCTCAAGACCGGCATGGGCTTCGCGGATCAATTCGTCAGGCGTGGCAGCTTGATCAGTATCCTCGCTTGCCGGTTCGTGCGTTGCACGTATCTCTTCGGCGGGCTGATGAAACGTCAAAAACTCGGGGTACTGCTTCAGGAACTTGACGTTCAGGGCGGCAGGTGGATTTTCCATCACCTTCAGCCCGCGTTCCGAAATACGGAACAGCCCACGGCCTGTCAGCTCGATCAATTTTGCCTTGCCAAGATAGCTTTTCGCCCAGCGTACCCGATTCGCGAACACCCCTTGTTTGCCCGATGGCAACAGGGCCGCCAGATCGTCAGCGCTCAAATGCAGATCAGCGGCAATACGATTTTCCACCTCAGCGATATGCACCTCGCCATCCGCTGATGCCTTGAGGACCGGCATCAGCAATTCCTGGAAATTCGGTATCGCCATTCCCGTATTGCCTCCCTGATAACACGCACAATTATTAAGTGCATGTTATCCAAAGCAATACGAATTTAACTATTACTATTTCACCCCTACCCGATGGTCATCAGGCTGGCATTGCCGCCGGCCGCCGCCGTATTGATGCTGACCGCGCGTTCCTCCAGCAGCATGAACAGCGGATAGTCGTCGCGGCCCTCGGCCAGATCCGCGCGGGTGACGCCATGCACCGGCACGATGGCGCCGGGACGCTCGGCCAGCGCTCGGTTCAGCGCCATCAGCGCGTCACTGTCGCCCTCGAACAGCAGTGCCGCACACGCAGCCTTCGCCACATCCTCGACCGGCTGGATCAGCGGCTTCACGGCGTCCGGCACGCCCGCGAACAGCGTGGCCCGATCCGCCGGCACCAGCGCGCGGTTGCCGGTCGCCAGCGCCGCGCCGACCTGGCACAGCAGCCCCTCCTCGCCCTGCGTCAGGCAGGCGATGGTGCCGCGCGGCGTCAGCGAGTAGAGATTGCGTTCGCCGACCGGGCCGGGCAGCTCGACCGAGGCGCCCAGCAGGCTGCGGTCAATATAGCGGGTGACGGTTTCAGCCACCGTTGACTTACCCGACGCCGCCAGCCAGTCGCGATAGGCAAGAGCCGGGGCCAGCGCCTTTTTCGAGGGGGCGAGGTCGGCATGTTTGTCCGCCGGGCGGCGCGACAGCAGCCGGTGCAGATAGAGCGGCCCGCCCGCCTTCGGCCCGGTACCGGACAGGCCGCGCCCGCCGAAGGGCTGCACGCCGACCACCGCGCCGATCAGATTGCGGTTCACATAGATATTGCCGGCCTCCGCCTGCGCGGTCAGCTTTGCGATGGTCTCGTCGATGCGGCTGTGCACGCCGAAGGTCAGGCCATAGCCGGTGCCGTTGATTGCCTCGACCAGCGCCTTCAGCTTCGGGCGGCGATAACGCACGACATGCAGGACGGGGCCGAACACCTCGCGCTCCAACTCGCCGATATCGCCGATCTCGATCAGCGCCGGGGCGACGAAGGTGCCGTGCCGCGCCGCCGGGGGCAGTTCCGCCTGCTCCACCTTGTGGCCCTTGCCGCGCATCGCCTCGATATGGGTCTGGATGGTCTGCCGCGCCTCCTCGGTGATGACCGGGCCGACATCGGTCGCCAGCCGGTCCGGATTGCCGACCGTCAGTTCGGCCAGCGCGCCGCGCAGCATTTCCAGCACCCGGTCGGCGATCTCCTCCTGCAGGCACAGCACGCGCAGGGCGGAGCAGCGCTGGCCGGCGGAATCGAAGGCCGACATCAGCACGTCCAGCACCACCTGTTCCGGCAGGGCAGAGCTATCCACGATCAGCGCGTTCTGGCCGCCGGTCTCGGCGATCAGCGGCACCGGCTTGCCGTCGGCGTTCAGCCGCTCGGCCAGTTTGCTGCGGATCAGCCGCGCCACCTCGGTCGAGCCGGTGAACATGACGCCCGCCGTGCGCGTATCCGCGACCAGCGCAGCACCCACCCGGCCATCGCCCGGCAGCAATTGCAGGGCACCGGCCGGCACCCCGGCCTCCTGCAGCAGGGCCACGGCCTGCGCGGCGATCAGCGGCGTTTCCTCGGCCGGTTTCGCCAGCACGGCATTGCCGGCTGCCAGCGCCGCTGCCACCTGCCCGGTGAAGATCGCCAGCGGAAAGTTCCACGGGCTGATGCAGACCACCGGCCCCAGCGGGCGGTGCGTGTCATTGGCGAAGCCGTCACGCACCTGCACGGCGTAGTAGCGCAGGAAATCCACCGCCTCGCGCACCTCGCCGATGGCGTTGGGCAGCGACTTGCCGGCCTCACGCACGATGAGGCCGAGCAGCGCCTGCATCCGTGCCTCCATCAGATCGGCGGCACGGTCGAGGCAGGCCGCGCGCTCCTCCGGCGGGGTCGCCTGCCAGATTGGCGCGGAAGAAGCGGCATGGCCCATCGCCGCCGTGACAGTCTCCGGCGTGGCATCGAAGCAGACGCCGACGAGATCGCGGTGGTTGGCTGGGTTGCGGATCGCCCGCTCGACACCGTCTGCCGGGCCGTCGGCCAGCAGCGGCTCGGCGCGGTAGGGCATCTCCACCCCGCTCAACAGGGCGCCGGACAGCGAAGCCAGCCGCTGTTCGTTGGTGAGATCGAGGCCGGCGGAATTCGGCCGCGCCGGCCGGAACAGGTCGCGCGGCAGGGAAATCTTCGGATGCGGTGCCCCGACCGGCGTGATGGCGGCGGCCTGCGCCACCGGATCGGCGACCAGATCCTCCACCGGGATCGACCGGTCGGCGATGCGGTTCACGAAGGAGGTGTTGGCGCCGTTCTCCAGCAGGCGGCGCACGAGGTAGGCCAGCAGCGTCTCATGCGTGCCGACCGGCGCATAGATGCGGCAGGGCCGGTTCAGCTTGTTATGGCCGACCACCTCGTCATAGAGCGGCTCGCCCATGCCGTGCAGGCACTGGAACTCGTACTGGCCGGCGTAATAATTGGCGCCCGCCATGTGATAGATCGTCGCCAGCGTGTGCGCGTTATGGGTGGCGAATTGCGGGAATACCGCATCGGGGGCGGCCAGCAGCTTGCGCGCGCAGGCGATGTAGGAAACGTCGGTATAGAGCTTGCGGGTATAGACCGGGAAGCCCTCCAGACCGTCCTGCTGGGCGCGTTTGATCTCGCCGTCCCAATAAGCACCCTTCACCAGCCGGATCATCAGGCGGTGGCCACTGCGCCGCGCTAGGTCGATCACATAATCGATCACGAAGGGCGCGCGCTTCTGATAGGCCTGGATGACGAAGCCGATGCCGTTCCAGCCGGCGAGATCGGGATCGAAGCAGAGCGAGTCCAGCAGATCGAGGGAGATTTCCAGCCGGTCGGCTTCCTCCGCGTCGATGTTCAGGCCGATATCATACTGCTTCGCCAGCAGCACCAGCGTCTTCAGGCGCGGCAGCAGCTCGCCGGTCATGCGCTCATACTGGCTGCGCGAATAGCGCGGGTGCAGCGCCGACAGCTTTACCGAGATGCCCGGCCCCTCATAGATGCCGCGCTTGCCCGCCGCCTTGCCGATGGCGTGGATCGCCTGCTCATAATCGCGATAATAGCGGTCGGCATCCGCCGCCGTGACCGCCGCCTCGCCCAGCATGTCGTAGGAATAACGGAAGCCGCGCGATTCATATTTGCGGCTGTTGGCCAGCGCCTCGGCGATGGTCTGGCCGGTGACGAACTGCTCGCCCATCATCCGCATGGCGATATCGACGCCCTTGCGGATCAGCGGCTCGCCGCCCTTGCCGATGATCCGGGTCAGGGCCGAGGACAGGCCGGCCTCGCTGCTGGTGCCGGTCAGCTTGCCAGTGACCAGCAGCCCCCAGGTGGCGGCGTTCACGAACAGCGACGGGCTGTGGCCGATATGCGCCTCCCAGTCGCCGACGCCGATCTTGTCGCGGATCAGCGCGTCGCGGGTGCCACGGTCGGGGATGCGCAGCAGCGCTTCGGCCAGGCACATCAGCGCCACGCCTTCCTGGCTGGACAGCGAATATTCGTGGATCAGCGCCTCGACGCCGCCGCCGTGCATCTTCTCGCGCAGCGCTTCGACCAGCGTGCCGGCAAGCGCCTTCGCCGGATCGGTGACGCTCTTCGGCAAGGCGGCCTGGGTCAGCAGCAGCGGCAGGCATTCCGGCTCCGGCCGGCGGTAGGCCGCCGTGATCTTGGCGCGCAGCACGCTCTGCGGCTGCACCGTCTGGGCGAAGTCCAGGAAGGGCGCCAGTGCTGCATCCTCCGCCGCCTCGACCATGTCGAGATCGTCGCCCTCCTCGCCCAGGATCGCGGCCAGCGTGCCGCCACGCTCGATCTGCTCGACGGTGTTCAGCAGCGACTGTTTCACCAGCCAGTGCGGCGAGCGGCCGACCTGCTCCGCCACTGCCTTCAGCCGGGCGCGCAAGCGTTCGTCGATCTTCACGCCGATGGTGGTGGAGGATGTCTTGACGCTGCTGCTCATGGCCTGCTCCGGGCGGCGGGTTGCACCTCTCTCAAAATACGGTTGCACCTCGTCGGGTGCAACCGGAGTTTGGTCTGCTCAGAAATAAGACACTCACTCCATCCGTCATTCCCGGCCTTGTACCGGGGGTGACGGCATGAGGATGAGGCGAAGTCACTGCTTCTTAGTCAGCTTAGCTTGCACAAACTGTCTCCAAATCGGCGACAATATGTTTCGATTAACCTGAATTGTATCCAATTCGAAAAAGCGTATCTTCATCCCCAACGGCGGCCGGACGGCAACTCAGCCGGGCCGGCCACACGATCCAAACACGGAGGGATGAGAGATGATGACAGCAACCCAAAATACCCAACCCAATACCCAAAACGTCGCTTATGCGGCGCTTGTGACCCGGCTGTCGCTGGGCGTGATGTATCTGGCCCATGGCCTGCTGAAACTGCTGGTCTTCACCCCGGCCGGTACGGTGGGGTTCTTCGAGTCGATTGGCCTGCCCGGCTTCCTCGCCTACCTGACCATCCTGGCGGAGGTCGGCGGCGGGCTGTTGCTGATCGCCGGCATCGGCACGCGGCTGGTCTCGGCGGCGCTGATCCCGGCCCTGCTGGGCGCCCTATTCCTGGTGCATGCCGACAAGGGCTGGCTGTTCTCCGCCCCCGGCGGCGGCTGGGAGTACCCGGCCTTCCTGATCGCGACCTCGGTGGTGGCGGTTCTGCTGGGCAACGGCGCCTATGCGCTGGCCGACCGGCTGCCGGTGCTGCGCGAGACGAAGCTGGCGTCATAACCGAAACTGGCGGGGGCTGCCTGGAAACGGGCCGCCCCTGCCGCTTCAAGGAAAACCGCCATGACCATGCCCACGCTCTTCGTCTCGCACGGCTCACCCATGCTGGCGATCCAGGACGGGCCGGCGCACCGTTTCCTGAAGGGCTACGGCGCCACGCTCAGCAAGCCGGCGGCGATCCTGTCCGTCTCCGCCCATTGGGAGGCGGCACAGCCGACCGTCTCCACCGCCGGGCGTCCGGCCACCATCCATGATTTCAGCCGATTCCCGCAGGCACTGTTCGATATCGACTATCCCGCCCCCGGCGCACCGGACCTCGCCGCAAAGGCCGCCGGCCTGCTGCGCGCGGCGGGCCATGAGGCAACGACCGATGCCGGGCACGGCCTCGATCATGGCAGCTGGGTACCGCTGTCGCTGATGTACCCGGCGGCGGACGTGCCGGTCTTCCAGCTTTCCGTGCAGACCTGCTACGGCCCGGCGCACCATCTGGCGCTGGGGCAGGCACTGCGCCCGCTGCGCGAGGAGAATGTGCTGATCTTCGGATCGGGCAGCCTGACGCACAATCTGCGCGCCTTCTTCACGCAAGATGGCAGCGGCGCGACGCCGGGCTGGGTGGCGGACTTCGCTGACTGGACGGAACGCGCCATCGCGGAGGGCCGCACCGATGACCTGCTCGCCTACCGCGAGACCGCCCCATACGCCGTGCAGAACCACCCGACGGACGAGCATTTCCTGCCGCTGTTCGCCGCACTGGGCGCGGGCAGCGACGGCAAGGGAAAGCGCGTCCACCACAGCATCGATGGCGGCGTGCTGGCGATGGACATGTACCGCTTCGACTAGCGCCCCCGCACCACCCCGCCGGGGCCGAGCATGAGGTTGGCGAGCGCGCCATATTCATGCTCCATCCGCCAGGACAGCAGGCGCTGCGCGCACTCCAGCATCACACCGGCATAGGCCGGATCATTGGCCAGATTGCGGGTCTCCTGCGGATCGTCGCGCATGTCGAACAGCAGTGGCGGTAGCGCGGTGAAATGCACATATTTCCAGCGCTCCCCGCGCATCGCTATCAGCGTGCAATGGTCGGCCTTCAGCCCCAGCGGTTCCTGCAGCACCGGCAGGCGGGCGTCGCGGAAATCGAACAGGAAGCAGGCGGCGTCGCGCCAGTCCTCGGGAGCCGGCTGCCCCTCCAGAAAGCCGGTCAGCGGGCGGCCGTCGCACTGGTCCGGCACCTCGAGGCCGAGCACCTCCAGCACGGTCGGCATCACATCCACCGATTCGGTGAAGTCGGTCACCTGCCGCCCGCCCGGCATTCCCGGCGCGCGGACAATCAGCGGGATGTGGAAGGCCCCATCGAACCAGCCCTGCTTGCCGAGCAGGAAATGATCGCCCAGCATCTCGCCATGATCGCTGGTGAGGATGACCAGCGTGTCATCCCACAGGCCTTCACGCTTCAGGAAGCCGAACAGCCGGCCCAGATTGTCGTCCACCTCGCTCAACAGCGCGTAATAGGTGGCGCGGAGTTGGCGCATGTCGCGCGCGCTCATCTCGGCGGCCAATCCTACCCCATGCTGGAAGAAGGCCGATTGCGGGATCGCCTCCAGCATCGCCTTCAGCAGCGGATGCTGGGCCTTGTCCTCCGCGATGTCGCCGCACAGCGGCGGCGGCACCGCGTCCGGATCGTACATCGCATGATAGGGTTCCGGCGCGATGAAGGGCGGGTGCGGGCGCAGGTAGGAGAGGTGGACGAAGAAGGGTTCCGCCCCCTGCATCGACAGATGCTCGATGACGCGGTCGGTCAGCCAGTGGGTTTCGCTGTCCTCCGCCCTGAAGCGGGCCGGCGCGAAGGTCGGGCCCTTATCGGGCGTGACCGCCGCCGGGTCAGGCCGGTAGATCGCATAACCCGGCCCCGGCACGGCGTAGCCCTTTACCTTCAGGCTGGCGAGCCAGGGCTTCGAATCCTCGGCCATGCGCACCCCCACCGTGAAGCCGGGCAGCACCCCCTCATAGGTTTCCAGCCGGGGATCGCCGGGTGGCAGCTCACGCGGATCGGCGGCACTGTCGGTATAGCCGAACAGCACCGGGTCATAGCCGGCCTTGCGTGCCTCCAGCGCGATGTTGGTGAAGCGCGCCTCCAGCGGCGTGCCGTTGCGGATCGAGCGGTGATTGTGCGGATAGAGGCCAGTCAGCAGGCTGGCGCGCGACGGGCCGCAGGGCGAGGCATTGGCGTAATGCCGGCGGAAGAAGGTGCCCTCCACCGCCAGCGCATCGATGTTGGGCGTGCGCACCAGCGGATGGCCCGCCGCGCCCACAGTGTCGCCGCGCCACTGGTCGGCGGTGATCAGCAGAATGTTGCGCGGTTTCGTCACGGCCATGAAGTCCCCCCTCTTGCGGCGGCCCATCATCGCCTACGCGGCGCCGCCGTCCAGCGGATTTCAATGATGGTTCCGCGACAGTTGCGGGCGGCCCTTGCCCTGCCCAAAATTCGTCGCAGTTAGACATTTAACATCAGGCGAACAGACAGGAGGGAGAGACATGAAACCTGAGCCCATCGCGCTGCGTCCCCTGGCCCGCCGGCTGATGCTGATGCTGGGTCTGGCCGCCCTTGCGGCTTTCGCGCTGCATCAAAACGCCAACGCGCATCATGGCTGGAGCAGCTACGATTCCGCGAAGCTCGTCACGTTGACCGGGACAATCAAGTCCGCCAGCTACGACAACCCGCACGGCACGCTCGACATGACCGCCGAGGGCAAGGAGTGGAATGTCATCCTTGCTCCGCCGTTCCGCATGGACAGCCGTGGCCTCGAACGCGGCATGCTGACCGAGGGCAAGGAAGTGACAGTCGAGGGCTATCAGAACCGCCGCGATCCTCAGGAGCTGCGCGCTGAACGCATCACCGTGGACGGCAAGACGGTCGAACTGCGCTGATGCCCCCCGATTCGCAGGGGCCCGCCCTTCTGCACTGGCTGCAGGATGGCGCCATCGGCCGCGCCATGCGGGAAAGCCTGTGGCTGTTCCCGGCGGTGGAGATCGTCCATATCCTGGGCTTTGCCCTGCTGATCGGCACCATCGTCGCGCTGGATTTTCGCCTCCTGGGCTGGCGCATGGCGGCAATGCCCGTGGCACAGCTGGCCAGCCTCACCCTGCCGCTTTCCATTGCCGGCTTCGCGCTGGCGCTGCCCAGCGGCCTGCTGCTGCTGACGACGGAGGCCGCGCATGTTGGCGTGAACCCTGCCTTTCTTGTGAAGATAGGGCTGATCTTCCTTGCCGGCCTGAACGCGCTGCTGCTGCATCGCGGCGCGTGGCGCAGTGTCGCCGCCTGGCCAACGGACGCCCCGCCGCCGGGCGCCAGGCTGGCGGCCATCGCCTCGCTGTTCCTGTGGCTTGGCGTGCTGATCGCCGGCCGGATGATCGCCTATCTGTAAGTCTGGCCGGAAACGGATTCGTCTAGGTTTTCCAGCACTTTCTGATATGCTTGCGTAGCAGGGCCAACCTCGGCTCGGGAGAGTTCGGATGCCGAAGATCACACGGGTCAATATCGGTGAGAAGGTCGATCACCTGATGTCACGCGACATGCTGGACAAGGACGCTCGTATAAAGCTGATCCGCTTCATGGAAGGCATCGAGATGTCGGTCTTCGCGGCCAACCGCGAGGTCATCCACAAGAAGGTGCAGAACCTCAATCAGCAGAACTTCCTGCGGCTGGCAACCCGCGTGGCGGAGCTGCGGGCCGACTATCTGGCCAAGGCGCTGACCTTCGCCGGCGGCGCCGGCCGGCCGAACGCCACGGAAATCCAGGAGCTGCGCCAGGCACGCGAAGCCTATGAGGAACTGATGCGCGCCTTCGAGGCGATGGAACGCGCCATTGAGCGCGGCTATACCGACATCGCAAGCTAGGACACCGGTCCCTAGCCCCGGAATTCCACGAAAATCAGAACGCGGTTCACGTTCTCTCCATCATCGGAGAGCGGCAGCAGGATTTCCTGGAACATCCGCATCTTTGGGTTCTCGCCAGCATAGTCCGAGCGGCCGAAGCGCGGCAACTTCCCGTACACGACGGTCGCCAGCGTATCGAAGATAGTGTTGCCGGGCTTCTTCTCGTCGAATTCCCGGAAACTGCGGCCTTTCAGCCCCTTGCGCCCGAACTTGCCGACATGCTCGCCGATCAGCCGGTAGCGGAAATCGAGCGGCTCGGCTTCCACGTCCAGCACCAGCGCATGGGGCAACAGCTTCGGGATATCGATCGCATCGATATCGGTGAATCGCGGCATCCGGCGGTCCCCGCGAATCTGGTCCCAATAGGCGAAGCCCTCGTCCAGGACGCTGGAAGTGAAGCGCGGCAGGTTCACCGGCGCGTTAAGGTTGGACAGGCTGGAATCGCTGACTGCGACCGGTTCGACATGGTCGTATTTCGCCACCGTCAGCACATAGGCGACCTGCCCCACCTCGTCGCAGAGCGGCAGCACGAGCGCCTCGTAACTGGTGCAGGTGACATTGTCCCACTTCGCGGTATTGCGGATGCGGTAGGGCAGCTTGCGCTCGACGCAGAAACGCATGCGCTGACTGGTCTCCTCCGCGCCCTTCACCTCGTCGAGATAGCGCCCGCGCAGCTCGATACCGATATGCCGGGTGACCAGTTCGCCGACCGTGCGCACCTTCAGGCGTATCGACTCTCCTCGCTCCACCTCAATCAGATAGAGCCAGGGCAGCAGCCGGCGCGGCAGCGTCGAGAAATCGAGGTCGAGGTAATGCGCATCGCCATCGGGGCGGCGCAACCGCTTCCAATATTCGAAAAGCATCTTCAGGTCCGGATCGATGGCCATCGCCGGATCGGCAATCACAATGCCCTCGCCTTTCAATGAATCATAGACGCGCAACATCGTGTCCGATCCTGTCGGTCCCAGATTTCCAGGTACATATTTCATGGTCATGCGATTTCTATCGGCTGCCTGCGCTCTAGTTTCACGCGGGCACGCTTAAAATTGCGTTAACCGGCACGTTCAGGAGAAATGTCGCCGTGACAAGCTCTTGCTTGAGGTTTCGCCATTCCGTGCCTAGCCTCCCGTCGAGCATCAACCGGGAGATCAGCCATGGCCAAGCCGCGCCGCTATACCATCCTCGATGTTTTCGCCGACCGCCCGCTGGCCGGCAATCCGCTGGCCGTGGTGCTGGACGCGGACGGGCTGGACGACGCCGCGATGCAGGCCATCGCCAGAGAATTCAACCTGTCGGAAACGGTGTTCGTGCTGCCGCCGGCGGATGAGCGCCACCGCGCCGCCGTCCGCATCTTCACGCCGGGGCGGGAACTGCCTTTTGCCGGCCATCCGACGGTCGGCACGGCGGTACTGCTGGCGCTGCTGGACAAGGCGAAAGGCGCCAGCGCCGAGGCCTTCGGGCTTGAGGAGAAGATCGGCATCGTGCCCTGCGTGGCGGAACCGAAGGGCGCGCGGCTGGGCCGGGCGCGCTTCCGCCTGCCGCGCCTGCCGCAAATCTGGGGTGAGGGTGTGAGCGTGGATAAGGCCGCCCGTGCGCTGGGGCTGACGCCCGCCGAGATCGGCTTCGGTCGGCATCTGCCCAGCCGCCATTCCGCCGGCGTCGCTTTCGACCTGGTGCCGGTCGCCTCGCTGGATGCCATCGGGCGCGCCCGACCGACCGCCGCCTTCATGGAAGCGTTCGGCGACAGCGACCATCCGGCCGCCTATGTCTATACCGCCGAGACGGTGGAGGCGGGCTCGCGCTTTCATGCCCGCATGTTCGCGCCCGGCATGGGGATATCCGAGGATCCGGCGACCGGCTCCGCCGCCGCCGCCTTCTCCGGCGCGCTGATGCAGTTCGAGAAGCTGGGCGACGGCACGCACGATTTCGTCATCGAGCAGGGCTACGAGATGGGCCGCCCCAGCCTGATCGCCCTGCAACTGGTCATCGAGCAGGGTGCACTTGCCTTCGCCGAGATCGGCGGCGACGCGGTGATCGTCGCCGAGGGCACGCTTTACGCCTGAGTATCCGGGGCCTGACGCTTGCGCACGAGGTATCGGTGCTGCCCGTCCAGCACCAGCTCCCGGCGCTGGTTGTGGATGGTCGAGCGCATGGCGATGACGCCCGTCGTACGCTGCGGCGTCAGTTCCGCGATCTCCAGCGCCGGATAGAGCGTGTCGCCGAGGAACACCGGCTTCAGAAAGCGTGAGGACTGATCCAGGAAAGCGATCAGCGACTGCGACACCTCATGCGGGAAGCGCCCCGCCCCCGCCGCCGTGAAGCACACCACCTGCAGCCCGTGCGCCAGCATGCCGGGCAGCCCGTGCGCACGGCAATATTCCACATCGTAATGAATCGGGTGATTGTCGCCGGACACGGTCTGGAAGGCGGCGAAGTTGGATTCCGTGACCGTACGGCTGGGCAGGCAATAACGCTCCCCCACATGGAAATCCTCGAACCAGCGCAGTTCGGCGACCTGATGCGCGGCGGGATCGAACTCGGTGTCGGTCATGCCGGCTCCTCCTCTTTATTCACTATGCCGACATGGCCAGCCTCGGCCAGCGCCGCGATGGCGGCCTCGTCATAGCCCAGCTCGCGCAATATCTCCGCGCTGTGCTGGCCCAGCAGCGGCGGCGTGCGGCTGGCCTGTCGCGCCTCCCCCGCGAAGCGCACCGGATAGCCGATATTGCGGATCGGCCCCAGCGCCGGATGATCGCTGTCCACTAGCAGGCCGCGTGCCGCCAGCTGCGGATGGTCCAGCGCCTGGTCCAGCGTGTGGATCGGCGCGCAGGGCAGGCCGGCCTCGGACAAGACGGCCAGCCAGTGCGCGGCGGGCTGCGCCCTCACCTTCTCCTGCACCAGCGCCACGGTGCGGGCAAAATTGCGCACCCGCGCCGCGTTCGTCGCAAAGTCGGGATGCGCGGCATAATCCTCCAGCCCCAGCAGCACGCAGAGCCGCCGCCACTGCCCATCATTGCCGACGCCGACCATCAGCGCGCCGTCCGACGCCGCGAACGCCTGATAGGGTGCAAGCGAGGGATGGCCGGTGCCCATACGCTCAGGCAGCGCGCCGGATCGCCAGTAATTCTGCGCCAGATAGCCCATCAGACCCATCGCGCTGTCGAGCAGGGAGACTTCGAGATACACCCCCTTGCCGGTCTTCTGCCGTTCCAGCAGGGCGGCCAGAACGCCGCTCAACGCATGCATGCCGGTGGCCTGATCGACCGGCGAGAAGCTGGCCCGGGCGTACGGCCCGTCCGGGTCGCCCATGGTCGAGATCATGCCGGAGAAGGCCTGCAGCATGACGTCATAGCCCGGCGTTTTGCCCATCGGCCCGTCGCGGCCATAGCCGGAAATCTCGCAATAGATCAGCCGCGGGTTCAGCGCCGACAGCGTCGCGTAATCGACGCCCAGCTTCGCCGCGGTGCCGCCGCCAAAGCCCTGCAGCACGATATCGGCGCGTTTCGCCAGATCGTGGACGATCTTCCGCCCTTCATCGCTCTTCAGGTCCAGGGCGATGCTGCGCTTGTTATGGTTGAAGGCGAGGAACAGCGCCGACTGGCCCTTCTCCTGCGGCGACCAGCCCCGCGTATCGTCGCCGCTGCCGACCGGCTCCACCTTCACCACCTCGGCCCCCAGATCGCCCAGATACTGGCCGCATAGCGGGCCAGCGATCACCTTGCTGAGGTCGAGGATTTTTATTCCTTCGAGCGGTTTCATCCCTTGCCTTTTCGTATTGTTGTTGCCGGTTCCGGCTTGCGTTCGTCACAATCTGCCATGCCCGGCCGGTCAGGAAAATGAGCCAATATGTACTGGCATTCGCTGGCCGTGCCGACTAGTCTGCGCCGTGGGCCTGTTTTCAAGCCTTACAACTTAAGGCGCCCGGACGCATCAAAAGAAGGGCATAACCCTTCAAAAAATCACGATATTTTACGACTGAAGCACAATAGGAGGCTGGATAACGATGAGACGGTTTGCGCGGACAAAGCTTTGGGCCCTGGCTGGCACGGCCGCCGTGGCCCTTTGCCTGGCGGCACCGTCGGCCATGGCGGGAAAGGCCGACGACACCCTCAACATCGCCTGGGATGTCGAGGTGCCGAATGTGAACATGTATTTCGACACCTCGCGTAACGGCGTCATCATCGCCCATCACGTCTGGGACGCGCTGATCTGGCGCGATCCGGCCTCGGGCGATTTCAAGCCGCTGCTGGCGACCGCCTGGAACATCGTCGATGACAAGACCATCGAACTCGATATCCGTCAGGGCGTGAAGTTCCACAATGGCGATCCGATGACCGCCGACGATGTGGTCTATACCTACAATTATCTCGCCAAGCCGGATAACGGCATTCTGAACCGTAATTATACGAGCTGGATCGATAAGGCGGAGAAGATCGGCGATGCCAAGGTCCGGATCACCGCCAAGAACACCAACCCGCTGATCCTGCTCTATATGGGCGAAATCGGCATCTATCCTCAGAAATATTATGAGGAAGTCGGGCCCGAGGGCATGGGGACCAAGCCGGTCGGCACCGGCCCCTACAAGATCACCGAGGTCGATCCCGGCAAGCGCCTGGTGTTCGAGGCCTTCGAGGATTATTACGACAGCCCGAAGGGCCAGCCGAAGATCAAGAATATCGTGCAGCGCACGATCCCGGAGATGAACACCCAGGTCGTCGAGCTGGCCAGTGGCCGCCTCAACTGGATCTGGCGCGTGGCGCAGGACCAGGCCGACCGTCTGACCAAGAGCGGCCGGGTCGAGGTCATCAACGCCAACACCATGCGCGTCGGCTACCTGCAGCTGAACGCCGCCAAGGGGCCGGAGGATTCACCGCTGCGCAAGCAGAAGGTGCGCCAGGCGATCAACCATGCCATCAACCTCGACGGCATCGTGAAGAACCTGGTGCGCGGCTCCTCCCAGATCATCCACTCGGCCTGCTATCCGGAGCAGTTCGGCTGCACCGACGATGTGCAGAAATATCCGTACGACGTTGCCAAGGCGAAGGCCCTGCTGGCCGAGGCCGGTTATCCGAACGGCTTCTCCACGGTGCTCTACGCCTATCGCGACCGGTCGCACAACGAGGCGATCATGTCCGATCTCGCCGCCGTCGGCATCAAGGCGGAGCTGCGCTACGGCCAGTACGCCGCGACCCGCGACGCGCTGCGCAAGGGCGAGGTTCCGATCGGCAGCCTGACCTGGGGCTCCAACTCGATCCCCGACGTCGATGCCATCCTGCCGGTCTTCTTCGGCGGCCTGCCGGACGATCTGTCCCAGGATGAGGAGGTGCAGGCCCTGCTTGTCGAGGGCAAGTCCACCCTCGACCAGGATAAGCGCAAGGCAGCCTACAAGAAGGCGCTGCAGAAGATCGCAGAGCAGGCCTATTGGGTGCCGACCTGGACCTACACCACGAATTATGCGATTTCCAACGACCTCGACTTCAAGCCGACGGCCGACGAAATCCCGCGGTTCTGGACCGCTTCGTGGAAGTAACTGGCGGCCATCCGCTATAGACTAAGCTCCGGGCGGCATGCCGGTCATGCCGCCCGGATCGATTTCAGATAGGGCATTACCCCGGCACATGCTGATTTACACCGCAAAAAGGCTGGTCGTGGCGCTGCTTGTGGCGCTGACGATCTCGCTCATCAGTTTCGGACTGCTGTTCCTGTCCGGCGACCCGGCGACGACGATTGCCGGCGAAAGCGCCGACGACGCCGCCATCCAGGCGATCCGCATGCAGTACGGGTTCGATAAACCCATTCACGAGCAGTATTTCGCCTGGGTTGGGCGCGCGCTGCAGGGCGATTTCGGCACCAGCTTCTATTTCAAGGTGCCGGTTACCCATCTCATTTTCGAGCGGCTGCCGGTCACGCTGGGGCTGGGGCTGTCCGCCATCACCTTCGCGATCATCCTGTCGATTCCACTGGGCGTGCTGGCCGCGCGCTATCCCAACAGCCTGATCGACCGGCTGGCGCTGACCATGTCCGTGATGGGCCAGGCGCTGCCAAGCTTCTGGTTCGCACTGCTGCTGATCATGGTGTTTTCCTTCATGTACCCGCTGCTGCCGCCCTCGGGTTCGGAAAGCTGGGTGCATTTCATCATGCCGACCATCGTGCTGGGCTATTACGCAACGCCGGCGATCATGCGGCTGACCCGTACTGGCATGCTGGAAGTGCTGGGCGCGGACTATATCCGCACCGCCCGTGCCAAGGGGTTGCGGCCGCGCACCGTGCTGTTCAAGCACGCGCTGCGCAACGCGATCATCCCGGTGGTCAGCCTGTCCGCCGTGCAGCTGGGTTTCATGCTGGGCGGCTCCATCGTGGTGGAGACCATCTTCGCCCTGCATGGCACCGGCTATCTCGCCTGGGAATCGATCCGCCGCTATGACCTGCCGACCGTGCAGGCGATCCTGCTGGTCTTCTCCCTCATCTATATCGTGCTGACGTTCCTGGCCGACCTGCTGAACGCCTGGCTCGATCCCCGTATCCGCGTGGGCTGACCGATGGCCGCAATCACCATTCCCGCTGCCGAGGATATCGTCGGCCCGACCCCGGGCCAGCGGCTGCGCAAGCGCATCCTCGGCCATCGCGGCGTCATGATCGGCGCCGTCATCCTTGGCTTCATCCTGCTGGTGGCCCTGCTGGCCCCGCTGCTGGCGCCCTACGATCCCTATGCCCAGACCCTCAGCAACCGTCTGGTGCCGCCGGTCTGGGCCGAAGGCGGCAGCTGGGTGCATCCGCTGGGCACCGACGGGCTGGGCCGCGACTATCTTTCCCGCCTGATGTATGGCGCGCAGATCTCGCTGTTCATCGGCTTCGCCACGGCGCTGATCTCCGGTGTCATCGGCACCGTGATGGGCGTGGCCGCCGGCTATTTCGGCGGGCGCGTCGATCTCGTCGTCACCTTCCTCATCACCTGCCGGCTGTCGATGCCGGTCATCCTGGTGTCACTGGCGGTGGTCGCCATGCTGGGCAATTCGCTGACCATCGTGGTCACCGTGCTGGGCGTGCTGCTGTGGGACCGCTATGCCGTGGTCATGCGCAGCGCCACCATGCAGGTGCGCTCGCTGGATTATGTCGCCGCCGCCTCGGCGGCCGGCTGTTCGACCTGGCGCATCCTGGTCTCCGAGATCCTGCCCAACGTGATGAACCCGCTGATCGTGGTGGCGACCTTGGAAGTCGCCCATGCCGTGCTGCTGGAAGCGGCCTTGAGCTTCCTCGGCCTTGGCGTGCAGCCGCCCCTGCCCTCCTGGGGACTGATGATCTCGGAAGGCAAGGACTACCTGCTGTTCGACGCCTGGCTGATCACCATTCCCGGCATCTGCCTGTTCGCGCTGCTGCTGGCCATCAACCTGCTCGGCGATGGCGTGCGCGACGTGACCGCCCCCGAAAACCGGAGCTGACCCGATGGCCGCTCTTCTCGAAGTCGAAAATCTCCGCGTCGATATCCCGCTGGCCGCCGGTACGCTGCATGCCGTGCGCGGTATCAGCTTCCAGGTGGATCGCGGCGAGACGCTGTGCATCGTCGGCGAATCCGGCTGCGGCAAGTCGCTGACCTCGCTGTCGATCATGGATCTGCTGCCGCCCAAGGCGGTGCGCAGCGCCGATAAACTGGCCTTCGACGGTATCGATCTGTCGCGCATCGGCCAGTCGCAGATGTCGGACATCCGCGGCGACCGGATGGCGATGATCTTCCAGGAGCCGATGACCAGCCTGAATCCGGCCTACACCATCGGCAACCAGCTGGAAGAGGCGCTGCTGCGCCACCGTAACATCTCCCGCAAGGAGTCGCGCGACCGCGCCGTGCATCTGCTGGAGAAGGTCGGCATCACCGGTGCGGCCAGCCGCCTCGGCCAGTATCCGCATCAGCTTTCGGGCGGGCTGCGCCAGCGCGTGATGATCGCCATGGCGCTGATGTGTGGGCCGGAACTGATCCTGGCGGACGAGCCGACCACGGCGCTGGACGTGACCATCCAGGCGCAGATCCTGCACCTGATGATCGAACTCCAGAAGGAGTTCGGCATGGGCATGATCCTGATCACCCATGATCTCGGCATCGTCGCCCGCGTCGCCGACAAGGTGGCTGTCATGTATGCCGGCCAGATCGTCGAGAGCGGCACGGTGAACGAGGTGTTCGACAATCCGATGCACCCTTATACGCAGGGCCTGCTGCGCTGCATTCCGGTGCCGGGCAAGACCCAGCGCGGCGCGCATCTGGGCTCGATCCCCGGCATCGTGCCGTCGCTGATCGGCGACATCCATGGCTGTGCCTTCCGCAACCGCTGCAGTTACGCTTTCGAGGATTGCACCCGCGTGGACGTGCCCCTGACCGAAACCACGCCCGGCCGCGGCTATCGTTGCCTGCTGAGCGATGAGCAATGCATAGAGAATGCGAAGGAGGTCGCGTGATGACGGCTATTCCTCCCGTCCTGGAAACCCGCGACCTGCGCTGCACCTTCCAGGTGCGTCAGGGCATGTTCAAGCCGAAGAAGCCGCTGCATGCGGTGAACGGCGTCTCGCTGAAGGTCAACAAGGGCGATGTGCTGGGGCTGGTCGGCGAATCCGGCTGCGGCAAATCCACCTTCGCGCGCATCCTGCTGGGCCTGCAGATGCCGACGTCCGGCGATGTGCGGATCGACGGGCAGGCGACCACGGCCTTTACCCGCAAGCAGATCGCGCGGCGCATCCAGCCGATCTTTCAGGATCCTTATTCCTCGCTGAATCCGCGCAAGACCATCGGCACCATCATCACCCTGCCGCTCAGCGTGCATGGTGTCGGCGATCCTGCCTCCTGGCGCGGCACGGTCGAGCGGATGATGGACCTCTGCGGCCTGCCGAAGCGGGTCTATGACAGCTATCCCAACCAGCTGTCGGGCGGCCAGCGCCAGCGCGTCGCCATCGCCCGCGCGCTGGTCATGCAGCCGGAAGTGGTGATCTGCGACGAGCCAACCTCGGCGCTGGACGTCTCGGTGCAGTCGCAGATTCTGAACCTGTTGCAGGATCTGCGCGGCGAGTTGGGGCTGACCTATGTGCTGATCAGCCACAATCTCGCGGTGGTCGAGCATATGGCGACCTCGGTCGCGGTCATGTATCTCGGCCGCATCGTCGAGCAAGCCGACACCGACACGCTGTTCCGCGCGCCCAAGCATCCCTATACCGAGGCGCTGCTGGCCTCCGTGCTGACGCCGGAGCCAGGCAAGGGCGTGCCGGACGCGCAGCTGGGCGCGACCTTCCCGAACCCGATCAATCCGCCTTCAGGCTGCACCTTCCATACGCGCTGCCCGAAGGTCATGGATGTCTGCCGGCAGGTGGCGCCCCGGTCCTTGGTCGTCGATGGCAGCAGCGTCGAATGCCATCTGCACGACGGCGCACAGCGCAACGCCGCCTGAGGAGACAAGGCGCGATGATCCGGCACATCGTGTTCTTTTCGGTAAAGGACCCGGCGCAGCTGGACGCGGTCGAGACGGGGCTGAAGCTGCTGGAGCAGAGCCCCTACCCGACCCTGCTGGAGGTGAAGCGCAATCTGCGCCGCGACCTGTTCGACAATGATGTCGATCTCGTCGTCTATGGCGAGTTCCCGGACCAGGCGGCGCTGGATGCCTACAAGCAGGACCCGCTCTACCAGCGCTCTATCGACCGCGTGCGCCCCTTGCGGGAATTGCGCATCGCGGCCGATATCGAGGGCTGAAACCTACCAGCGGTAGGTCATGCCGGCGGTGACCCAGCGGCCCGGCCCGTAATAGCAGGAGCCGAAGGCGCAGGTGGTCGTGTATTCCTCGTCCAGCAGATTGCTGGCGCGCAGATCCAGCGTCATGTTCTCGTTGAACGCGTAGCTGACCAGCGCATCGACCAGCAGATAGTCCGGGTTCTCCGAAGTGTTCAGCGTGTCGTTATAGGCCGTGCCGACATAACGCAACCCGCCGCCGAAGCGCAGGCCGCGCAGTTCCGGCTGCTGCAGGCTGTACACCGCCCACAGCGAGGCGGTGTGTTCGGGGATCAGCACCGGGCTCAAACCGACATTGCCGTCATTGCTCTCCGTCACCTCGGCATCCATGAAGGCATAGGCCGCAGTCAGATCCAGCCCCTTGAACAGGCCGGCTTTCGCCTCCAGCTCCAGGCCGCGCACCTCGATCTCGCCGGTCTGCAGCGTGTTGTTGATGTCCGCCGGATCGCGGGTCTGCACATTGGTCTTGGTCAGGTGATAGACCGAGGCGGTGAACAGCGCGTTGTAATTAACCGGCTGGTATTTGACGCCGATTTCATACTGCGTCGAATCCTCCGGCTCGAACGGCTTGCCGAACAGATCGGTGCCCTGCTTCGGCGTGAAACCCTGGATGAAGCTGACATAGGGCGCCAGGCCATTCTCGAACAGGTAGGTCACGCCGACACGGCCGGTAAAGGCGCTGTCCTCGAAGGATTGGGTGGTGTTGGTCAGCAAATCGTCGGTATCGAGATCGACCCAGCTGTAGCGGCCGCCCAGAGTCACAATCCAGTTATCCAGCTTGACCTGGTCCTGAATATAAACGCCGGTCTGGGTCAGCGTCTGCTCGTTCGAGAGATAAGGTGCTGCCGGCAGCACCGCACCGGTATAGACCGGATTGACAAGGTCGATCGACGTGGCAGCCCCGTTGTAATACTGGAACTCGTCCACGCTGCGGCTGTAGTCGAAGCCGAACAGCATGGTGTGGCGCATGCCCTGGAAGTCGAAGCGCGCCTCCAGCTGGTTGTCGATGGCGGTCTGGGCGAGATCGTCGGGGGCGGCCCAGACATAGCGGTTGAGCGTGCGGTTGTCAGCCGAGAGGCCGTTCGCCGACACCGTCTGGTAATCCACGCTGACCTCGAAATAGCGCGCGGTCTGGCGGAAGGTGAAAGTGTCGTCGAAGCGGTGCGCGAGGGCGTAGCCGACCGAGAACTGCTCCTGATCGAACTTGTCGAAGCCGGGCTCGCCGGACACCACATTGGTGCGCCCGACCGTCTCGTTGGCGAAGGTGTTGAACAGCGGCGAGCGCTCGTCCTTCATATAGTCGGCCAGGAAGGTGATCTCGGTCTTGTCGCCCTTCCAGGTCAGCGACGGCGCGATGAACAGCCGGTTGTTCTTCTGCGAGGTGCCGTCATTATAATCGAACTCGGTGTCGGAATCGCGCGCCACGCCGGTGAGGCGGAACAGCAGGCTACCATCCTCATTGGCCTTGCCGCCCATATCGAAGGCGCCCTGGAAATGGTCCCAGCTGCCGGCCTCGACCTTCACTTCCTGGCGCATGTCGGCGTTCGGCCGCTTGGTGGTGCGGTCGATGACGCCGCCGGCCTCCGCCTGGCCATACAGCGCGCCGCTGGGGCCGCGCATGATGTCGATACGCTCGATGGCGTAGGGCTCCGTCGTGTAGGCGGCAAAAGCGTTGCCGTCCATGCGCAGACCGTCGCGGAACGACCCGGTGGTCGAGGAATAGAAGCCGCGAATGGTGATCGAATCATAGCCGCGCGGATCGACGCCGTAATTATCGACGGTCACGCCGGGAGAATAGCGCACGGCCTCCGCCATGGTCTTGGCACCGCGATCCTCCATCTCCTGACGGCCGATGGTCGAGACCGACTGCGGGGTCTCGATGGCCGGCGTGTCCGACTTGGTCGCCGCCACCGAGAAATAGGAGACATAGCCTTCCGTCGCCTCGTAGGAGGTGATGCTGCGCAGCGCCTCGATATTGACCGGCGCCAGCTCGACCGACTTCTCGTCCTTGCTCTCCTGCTCCGGCTTCTTGTCCTGCGCGAAGCCCGGCTGCGGCAGCGCCAGGCACAGCAGCAGCGCCGTGCCCCCCATCAGCGCCGCCCCCCCTTTTAGCGCAGGGCGCAGCCCCTTTCCTGCGGAACGCCTGTGCATCGTCTTTCCCCTTCCCGTATCGGATAGCCATGACCCGGACGCCGACCCCCGGCGTCCATGCGAATTACACTAAGAGTCATTCGCATTACATGAGGAGAGGAAAGTTTCAAGACCTAGTGCGCTGGCAAATCGAAACACTTTTGCAATCCGGCAGATTTGTCACACTGGCAGAAAGGCTGCGCCTGTTGGGTTACTTGACGCCCCACACTGGCAGGGGGAAACATTGCTGACTGTCAGGCGGCGCTCTTGATGGTGGGGGTAAAGCGAACCTGGTTCCGGCCACCCTGCTTGGCCTTGTAGAGTTCCACGTCGGCGCGTTTCAGGCCCGTCGTCAGGTCCATGGCATTCAGGCTCCAGCACCCACCAATACTGGTGCTGGCCTTAATCGAAGAACCGTTGCTGGCAACGCTGCTCGTCTCGATACCGGCGCGGATACGCTCGGCAATGTTCCGGGCGTCAGCCATGCTCGCATTCGGCAGGTAAACCACAAACTCCTCCCCGCCGAGACGAGCCAGCAGGTCGCTCTGGCGGACCGCCTTGCGCAGGGTTGCTCCAACCGATTGCAGGACGAGATCGCCGATGTCGTGGCCGTAGGTATCGTTCAGCTTCTTGAAATGGTCGAGATCGACCAGAAGGATCGCCGCACCATTTTCCGAAACGGTTTCTTCCTGCGCCGCTTCGAAACCACTCTGGAACCCCCGCCGATTCAAAAGACCCGTCAGCGGATCGGTGTTCACCTCGTTGGTCAGCCGCCGTTCGCGCATGGCATAAAAACGCTCTCGTTCGACGAAGGTCCCGAGCAGCAGGGCGCCAAGAATATAGGAGGCGGCTGCATAGGGCGCGGCATTCTTGAATGCCTTTATACGGATTTCCGGCGGCAGTAACAGGAAAGCCAGCAGGCCGACGCACAGCATAAGGCCCAGCAGCAGCAAATGCCGGACGCGCGCGCGCGACCGGTTGCGCATAAGGTAGCCCCAGAGCGTGCCGCTGCAGCCTGCAAGAGTCATCGCAACAATACCCGGTACCACGCCAGTGCCACCGATCTGATACCGGGTCACGGCCCCGATCGTGAGCGAGATCACCATGGCCACGGGCCCCAGAAAGGCGCCGGAAAAACCGATAAAAAGGCTGCGCAGATCGACGATGACACCTGGCGCGACGCGCAACGGGTCCATCATGGAGACGGCGGCGCCGACACCGAACATAATACCGCCCAGGATACGCCGCACATCACGAGGATAGTCCAGCCGCAGGATGATGCCATACAGCACGGCCGCAAGCGCCATGAGGGCGAAGTTATCCAAGAATTCAAAAGCGTTGAGTTTCATTCAGGAATAACTCTTGGAGGAAGCATCATGCCGGGCAGCAAATTATGGGCATACCATGGCATTCGATACGATTCGAAGATGTCAGACCCCATGTCGTCGAAAAGACAGAATGCCTGTAAACTCTAAAAATATAGTTAACCAGTTTCATGCAGCCGGATGACCCGCCAGGAAGCAAAATGACCGACCATCGGACTATTCACGGCTCTTAGGCGAATGCCCCGGCTGAGCGCCAACGCGGGAGAGGCTTCGAGCAGTGCCGGCACCTGACCTAGACGGCGGACTTATACCAGCCTGGAGGACTGATCAGAGGCCGTGGCTGCGCGAATAGGCGTTCGGCGCCGGCGGTGTCCAGCCCTCCAGCGCGCCGGAGCGTGGTGCGAAGATCTCCACCTTCAGCGGATAACAGGCGGCGCTGTCGCTGGAATGCTGGCTGCCGCAATCGCCGCCGGGGCAGGCCGACAGCGCGCCCAGCAGGTCGATCTCCGCGAACATCTCCAGATAATCGCCGGGGCGCACCGGGCTGGCCTTCATGAAATACTGGTGGGTGTCATGGGTGAAGCCGGTACACATGAAGACGTTCAGCACGTCATGCACATGCGCCTCCGCCTCCTCCAGACTCAGCCCGCGTTCCGCCGCCAGTGCCCGTGTCAGATTGGAATGACAGCAATGATGGTACTCGCCGCCGGTCAGCAGGCGGTTTGTATAGGGATCGCAGCGCGTGCCGATCACGTCATGCACGCCGCCGCCATCGGCGTCCCAGCCATACCAGTCCAGCGTGTCGCTGGTGATGGTGGCCAGCGGGCGCAGAAACGGCATATTGCTCCACAGCCGGTCGCCGGTGGTCACATGGGTGGCGTGCAGCTGCCGCGTCTTGCCGCTGAAGAAGCGCTCCGAGAGGTCGTGCGCGTTCCACAGGTTCAGGTCCCCGACCTGCGGCCCCTCGATGCTGACGACACGGAACAGATGCCCCGCCGGCACGGTGAAGGTGCGGGCCTCGCGCGGCGGCACCACGATCTCCCCGACCAGCACCATGCCCTGCCGCGCATCCTCGTAGAAGGCGCGGTTGTACGGCGGCAGCCGGTCCACCGGATAACAGACGGTGACCGCCGCCGCGCGGCGGCGCGCGGCATCCGCAGGCGGCTGATGGGCGGGCGTCTGGCGGGCAGGCGTCTGGTGGGCAGGGCTTGTCATGCTGTCCTCAAGGGAAAATGCCGGTACCGGCAGGATATCAGGAAATCAGGGAGGGTTGCGCCCGGCGGGGCGGCAGCCGCGCCAGCAGCCCCTCCCCTTCATTGCGCGGATTGCCGACGGATCTGGACACCGGCCAGGCCTCCATCCGCTCGGCCGGAAAGGGCACCAGCAGATGCTGGGCCGCTTCCTTCGGGCCGTGCAGCCAGAGATCGTAATGCACCGGCGAAACGATCACCGGCATCCGATCATGGATCGGTGCCAGCAGCGGATTGGCGGCGGTGGTGATGAGGCAGACCGTGAGCTGAATCTCGCCCTCCGGCGCGCGCCAGGCCGACCACAGGCCGGCGATGGCGAAACCCGGTTCGTCCTTCAGGCGAATGGCATAGGGCTGCTTGCCGCTGGCCATCTTCCGCCATTCGTAATAAGCGCTCACCGGCACCAGGCAGCGGCGTTCCGCGAAACTGTCCCGGAAGGAGGGCTTCTCGGCAAGGGTTTCCGCCCTGGCGTTGATGAGGTTGGCACCGATGGCGGCATCCTTCGCCCAGTGCGGGATCAGCCCCCAGCGCATGGATGTGAGCTGGCGTCCACCCTCCCGTCCGGCGGCGCGGATGACCGGGATATCGCTCTGCGGCGCCACATTATAGCGCGGCTGCCAGGGCGCATAATCGCCCGTGGCCTTGAACAGCCGGCGCATGGCCTCGGGCGCCAGGGTCTGGGCGAAGCGGCCGCACATTTGTGGCTTGAATCCTCCGACACACAACCAGACAGACAGCATGGACCATAACCGCGACCACCGCCATGGCGGAGCGATGGGGGGCCAACGGGCCGACGCGTGAGAGCCAAACGAAAACCGGCGCCCAGTTGCCCAGGCGCCGGTAAATCGCTGAAATCATTCAGAACTATTTGGTAGCGAGGGAGGGACTCGAACCCCCGACACGGGGATTATGATTCCCCTGCTCTAACCAACTGAGCTACCCCGCCGCAGATGCGGTTCCGGCAAACAGACAGGCACCGCCATCTCTGTTTGCGAGGGCATGCGTATAGGCTGGCGACGCGCCACCTGTCAAGTATCCGAACGCATGTGCGTGCCCTTTCCGGCCTCGCCTTCCGGCTTGGCTGGCGCGGGCAGCGCCCCCACATGGCTGGTATGGCAAAATTCCCCCTCTTGCTGACGGTCATATGCGCCCTCACAGCGCTTTACGCGGTACAGAACGCCCACGCGCAAACCGACAGGCGCAGCCTGATCTACGATCTGCTGGAACAGCGCCAGTCGCGGGACCAGTCGCGGGGCCAATTGCGCGACCCGTCCCTGGACCCGGCGCAGCGCGAGCCCATCGAGCGGCTGCCCGAGCGTCCCGCCCTGCCCGATACGATGCGCGACCCGAACGGTCCGCGCGCGCCAATCCTCTCCCCCGGTACGCCCGACCCGACACGGCCGCGCAGCCCGCTGCTGGACTCGGACCGCCGCCAGCAGGAAGACAGGGCGTTCCAGGAACGGCTTGACCGCCGCGAGCGGTTCGAACGCCAGCGCCTGCTGATGGAGCGTTGACCGGTCACCTGACTTGCATTATGCAATCTATTAAGTTGCATCATGCAAGCTGGAGCCGGCAATGGTCCGCACCGATTTTTCCCGCATGCGCTGCCCCGTCGCCCGCTCCATGGAGGTGCTGGGCGAACGCTGGGCCATCCTGGTGCTGCGCGAGGCCTATTACGGCACCACCCGCTTCGACGATTTCCTGCGCCATCTCGGCATCGCCTCCAACATATTGAGCGCGCGCCTCGGCAAGCTGGTCGAGCATGGCGTGCTGGACCGCGTGCCCGCGCCGGAGAAGGGCGTGCGCCACGAATACCGGCTGACCGAGAAGGGGCGCGACTTCTTCCCCGCCTATCTGGCGCTGAAGCGCTGGGGCGACCGCTGGATGGCCGGACCGGAGGGGCCGGTGATCCGGCTGGTCGAGGCCGATACCGGTCACGAGGTGGCCGCGCCGCCGCTGCTGGACAGCACCGGTGCACCGCTGGCGCTGGAAAATCTGCGTGTGCTGCCGGGCCCCGGCGCCGGTCGGGCGATCCGCCAGCGTTTCAGTGATGAGCGCTTCGGTAACGGCGAATGACGGTTCTCGCGGCAGCCGCGCCCCCCGCCGAACCTATCTTCTCCATCCTGCGCCGCATCCAGAAACTGGCAACGCCGACGGCGCTGCTGGCCTTCCTGCAGATCGCCGCGCAGTTGCTGGAAACCTGGATCGCCGCCCGGCAGGGCACGGCGGCGCTGGCCGGCTGGGCCGTGGTGCTGCCCTTCGCGCTGCTGATGCAGCAGATGTCGGCGGGCGCCATGGGCGGCGGTGTGGTGTCCGCCATCGCCCGCGCGCTGGGCGGCAACCGCGAGCAGGAGGCCTCCTCTCTGGTGCTGCACGCGGCGCTGATCGCCATCATCGGCGGCGGGCTGTTCGCCCTTGTGCTGGCGGTGTTTCCCCTCACCCTTCTCGGGCTGATCGCCGGGCCGGTGGCGGCGGAGGCCGCCGCTCCTTATGCGATCTGGCTGTTCGGCGCGGGCGCCATTCCGCTGTGGCTGGCCAACACGCTGGCCTCGGTACTGCGCGGCGGCGGACGGCACGGGCTGGCGGCCCGCGTGCTGACGCTGGGCTATATCGTCTATCCGCCGCTGTCCTGGCTGCTGGCGGAGCCGCTGGGCATGGGGCTGGCTGGCATCGGCGCCGCATTCGCGCTGGTGTTCTGGGCCTCGGCGCTGGCGATGGTGCTGGTGGTGCTGCGCGGCGGTGCCGGGTTCACCCCCTCCTTGCGCATCCGCCCGTCTGGCCCCCTGTTCACCCGCATATTGTCGGTCGGGCTGGTCGCCTGCGCGCTGGCCTCCGTCGCCAATCTGACGACCATCCTGGTGACGGCGCAGATCGCGCATCACGGGCCGGCGGCGGTGGCCGCCTACGGCATCGCGGCACGGCTGGAATTCCTGATGATCCCGCTGGCCTTCGGCGTCGGCTCGGCGCTGACCGCGCTGGTCGGCCGTGCCGTCGGGGCCGGCGACTGGCAGAATGGCCGGCGCATCGCCTGGACCGGCGGGCTGCTGGCCTTCGCGATGGCGGGTGCCGCCGGCCTTGCCGTCGGTCTCGCGCCGCACACCTTCGCCAGTGCCTTCAGCGACGACCCGGCGGTCATCGAGATCGCCGCACGCGGCCTCGCCTATACCGGCTTCGCCTTCGGCGGCTTCGGCCTCGGCATGGCGCTCTATTTCGCCGCGATGGGCGCCGGGCGGATGCGCTGGGCGGTGGTGGCGGCGTTCTCCCGCATCACCATCGCGGTCGGCGGCGGCTGGCTGCTGGCCAATGTCGCCGGTATGGGACTGGAAGGGCATTTCCTCGGCGTGGCGCTGGGCATCACCGCCTATGGGCTGGTGACCGCCATCGGCGTCAGACCCGGCGTGTGGCGCTAACTCAGGCGGCCAGCGCCTGTTCCTCGCGCAGGATCCAGCCGCCGCCCAGCACGCGCTCGCCGCTGTCGCGGTCATAGAACACGCAGGCCTGCCCCGGCGACACGCCATATTGCGGATCGTCAAAGCTGACGACAGCGCCCGCCGGTGTCGCCCGTATAAAGGCCGGGATCGGCGCCATGGCGCTGCGCAGCTTCACCAGCACCGGCAGGCCCTCGACCGGCGGATGGGCCAGCCAGTTCACCTCGGTCAGGGTGACGCCGGGCTTCGCCAGCGCCTCACGCGGGCCGACCACGACACGGTGCGCCTCCGGCTCGATGCGCACGACATAGAGCGCGTCGGTCGAATCCACACGGCCGCCGATGCCCAGCCCCTTGCGCTGGCCGACCGTGTAATGGATGACGCCGTCATGGCGGCCCAGCACGGTGCCGTCGACATGCACGATCTCGCCGGCCTCCACGGCACCGGGGCGCAGCTTCTGCACCACATCGCCATAGCGCCCGGTGGGCACGAAGCAGATATCCTGGCTGTCCGGCTTGTCCGCCACCTCCAGCCCGAAGCGCTGGGCGAGAGCACGCACCGCCGGCTTTTCCATGCCGCCCAGCGGGAAGCGCAGATAATCCAGCTGCTCCGCCGTGGTCGCGAACAGGAAATAGCTCTGGTCGCGGTTGGCATCGACGGCGCGGCGCAGCTCCGCCCCTGCCGGCCCCATCGCGCGCTGCACGTAATGGCCGGTCGCCAGCACCTCCCCGCCCAGCTCACGCGCGGTCTGCAGCAGGTCGCGGAACTTCACGCGCTGGTTGCAGCGCACGCAGGGGATCGGCGTCTCGCCGCGCAGATAGGCGTCGGCGAAATCGTCGATCACGGCCTCGCGGAAGGCGCTCTCGTAATCCAGCACGTAATGCGGGATGCCCAGCCGGTCGCAGACCTGGCGGGCGTCGTAGATATCCTGTCCGGCGCAGCACGCGCCCTTCTTCTGCAGGGCCATGCCGTGATCGTAGAGCTGCAGCGTGATGCCGATCACCTCATAGCCCTGCTCATGCAGCAGCGCCGCGGTGACGGAGCTGTCCACCCCGCCCGACATGGCGACGACCACGCGGGTATCCTGCGGCCGCTTATCGATCCCGAGAGAATTCATGGGCTGGAATATAATCTATTCCGCGTTCCGGGTCATCGCATCCAGTCCCATCTGCCAGAAGCGTACTTCCAGGCGCGTTGCCTCGGTGAAAGTGCGCGACAGGCTGGGAATGCGCGCCTCGCTGCCACGCTGGGCGAACAGCCGGTCCAGCGTGGCGATGCTGGCCCTGGCGACGCCGACATAATCATCGCCGCCATAGGTCTCGATCCAGTCGCGGTAGGGGTTGCCCTCCAGCTTTGTGCGCGGATCGGCCTTCAGCGCCAGGCCGATCTCCGCATAACCGACGACGCAGGGCGCCAGCGCCACCTGCAGGTCGAGGATATCGCCGGCCATGCCGCGTTCCAGCACATAGCGGGTATAGGCCATGCAGGCCGGGTCTTCCGGCAGCGCCACGACATCGGCCTCGCTCATGCCCCAGCCGGCGCAATAGCGCAGATGCAGGGAGGTTTCAGCCAGAATATGGCCGACCGCATCGTTGGCGGCGCGCATATCCTCCAGCGATTCCGACTTATAGACCGCCAGCGCATAGGCCCGCGCGAAATGGATCAGGAACAGATAGTCCTGGCCGAGATAGTAGCGGAAGGCCGCCTCCGGCAGGGTGCCGTCGCCCAGCCCGCGCACGAAGCGGTGATCGGTATAGTCGCCCCAATGCGGCTGCGCGGCGGCGCGCAGGCGGTCGAACAGGCTGCCCTGGGGGGCCAGCTGCGGGACCAGCGCTTCCGTCATCGGATCAGCCCATCATGTTGTTGGTGCCGGACGGCAGCCGGACGGTGAGGCCGTCCAGCTCCTCGGTCATCACGATCTGGCAGCCCAGCCGCGAGGTCTTGGTCAACCCGAAGGCGAGATCGAGCATGTCCTCCTCATCTTCGCTGACTTCTTCCAGCCGATCGTAATCGGCGGGATCGACGATGACATGGCAGGTCGAGCAGGCGAGCGAGCCTTCGCAGGCGCCCTCGATATCGATGCCGTTGCGATGTGCGACCTCCAGCACGGAAAGGCCGACCGGGGCCTCGACCTCGTGCCGCGTACCGTCGGGATCGATGAACACCATCTTCGGCATGCTGCCTTCCTCAAACGCGCTGTCGATTGTGACGAAAGAACCGGGTGGGGTTAGGAACGGGTCGGTTTATCAGGCACCCTAGATGGGTGCAATCCCCGCCATGGCAAGGCCTCTCACGAGGCCACTGCCATCGGCCGCAGCCGCCGGGCGGTCTGCGACCAGGCGGCAAGGAACGCGTCCACATCCGCCGCCATGCTGGTCCAGCCGAAGCTGACGCGGATGGCGCCGCCGGCGATCCCGGGCGGCAGACCCATCGCCGCCAGCACATGCGAGGCTGTGACCTTGCCCGAGGAACAGGCGGAACCGGCACTGACCGCCACGCCGGCGAGATCGAGCGCCATGACGATATTCTCCGCCTTCATGCCGGGCAGCGCGATGCAGCTGGTGTTCGGCAGGCGCGGCATGTCTTGTCCGACGATGACCGCCTGCGGCGTCGCCGCCAGCACGCCCGCTTCCAGCGCGTCGCGCCAGACGGCCAGCGCCTGCACCCGGTCGATATCCGCCGCCACCCGCGCCGCCGCGCCGAAGCCGGCAATGCCGGGCAGATTCTCGGTACCGCCGCGCAGCCGCCGTTCCTGACCGCCGCCGCGCTGGATCGCCGCCAGATCGAGACCGGGGCGGATATAAAGCGCACCGACGCCCGGCGGCCCGCCGATCTTGTGGCCGGAGAGGCTCATCAGATCGACGCCCAGTGCCGTCACATCGAGGGGCAGCTTGCCGGCGGCCTGGATGGCGTCGCAATGGATCAGCGCGCCATGGCGGCGCGCGATCTCGCGCGCCTCGGTCACCGGCTGCAGGATGCCGGTCTCGTTGTTCGCCAGCATCAGCGAGATGATGGCCGGGCGGCTGTCTGACGCCAGCAGCGCGTCCAGCGCCCCGAGATCGAGCACGCCGTCCGACGTTACCGGCACGGGCTCAGCCTGCGGATGCACGGCACGCACGGAATCATGCTCGATGGCGGAATAGAGGATGCGCGGGCGGCCGCTGCCCAGCAGCGCCAGCGCGTTCGCCTCGGTGCCACCGCTGGTGAAGACCAGCCCGGCAGGATCGCCGCCGATCAGCGCCGCTACCTCGCGCCGCGCCTGTTCCAGCCGCTTGCGGGCGGTGCGACCGGCGGCATGGACGGAGGATGGATTGCCGCCCTCCTGCATCGCCGCAAGGACGGCCTGCATCGCCTCCGGCCGTACCGGCGTGGTCGCGTTATGATCAAGATAGGTAATGGCCATTTTCTATTCGGCGGCGGCGCCCATCGTGGGCTTTGGCGCCATCGCGGGCGGAAAACCCGTGGACCGCACCTGCCGCGCCACCACATCCTGCAGGCTGACGGATCCGAGATAGAGGTGGATCTGGTTGCCCAGCTCCTCCCACAGATCATGGGTCAGGCAGCGCGCCTTGTTGCTCTTGCAGCCAGCCGGCGATCCCGGCGTACAGCGGGTGGCGCGGATCGGCTCATCGACCGCCAGAATAACATCGGAAACCCGCGTCTCCTCGGGCGTGCGGGCCAGCAGATAGCCCCCGCCCGGGCCGCGCACGCTGCGTACCAGGCCGCCACGCCGCAGCTTGGCGAACAGCTGTTCGAGATAGGAGAGCGAAATTTCCTGCCGTTCCGCGATGTCGGCAAGCGCGATCGGCTGGCCCTCGCTGGTGGCCGCCAGATCGACCATCGCCATGACGGCATAGCGTCCCTTGGTGCTGAGCTTCATGGAAGCGCCTCCCTAATTTCCGTCGCGCGACGCCGCGTGACTGCGCCCGTTGCTTGCCTTTTTCGCCACCGGAGCGGCACTGCCCTCCAACTCCACGACACGCGCCTTCAGCGCCGTTACCTCGCCCAGCAACCCGTCCAGCGCGCGGGCCACCGGGTCCGGCATATCCACCGAGGTGCCATAGGCGCAGAACGCATCCTCCTGCTTCGACCGGCTGATCGCCACCTGGGCCGGGATGCCGACCACCGTGACGCCTTCCGGCACATCCTTCAGCACCACGGCGTTAGCGCCAACGCGCGCGCCCTTACCGACGGTCAGCGGGCCCAGCACCTGCGCGCCGGAGCCGACGATGACGCCGTCGCCCAGCGTCGGATGGCGCTTGCCCTGATGCAGCGAGGTGCCGCCCAGCGTGACGCCCTGATACAGGGTGACATCATCGCCGACCTCCGCCGTCTCTCCAATCACCACGCCCATGCCGTGATCGACGAAGAAGCGCCGGCCGATGGTGGCCCCCGGATGAATCTCGATGCCGGTCAGCACCCGGCCGATATGCGACAGGAAGCGGCCCAGCAGCCGCCAGCCGCGCCGCCAGGCGGCATTGCCGATGCGGTAGAACAGCAGGGCATGAAAGCCCGGATAGCACAGCATGACCTCGATCCGGGACTTCGCCGCCGGGTCGCGCGCCATGATGGCATCGATATCCTCACCGAGTTTCTTGAACATTGCCCACCCCAGCATGATATAGTCCCGGCCCGCCAAAGGATGCGCCGGGCCATGCGGCCAGCGCGGCCGGCAAGCGCACACTTAGTCGATATAGAATGTCCCAGTTATGCGATCAAGTATTGTGCGCCGCTTTTACGGGAAACAGCGGTGCAAGTCCGACTCCATTGGTCGGCTTAATGCGGGCACCACGCATATGAGGAGAACGCAAGGCCCATGCCCGAAGTGATTTTCAACGGTCCGGAAGGACGGCTTGAGGGGCGTTACCAGCACGGCAGCCAGCCCAACGCGCCGATTGCGCTGATGCTGCACCCGCACCCGCAGCATGGCGGGACGATGAACAACAAGATCGTCTATTCGCTCTATCATAATTTCGTGCAGCGCGGCTTTTCGGTCCTGCGCTTCAACTTCCGGGGCGTTGGCCGCTCGCAGGGCGTCTATGACCGCGGCGAGGGCGAGCTGTCGGACGCCGCCTCGGCGCTGGACTGGCTGCAGACCTACAACCCCAATGCCGGCCAGTGCTGGATCGCCGGCTTCTCCTTCGGTGCCTGGATCGGCATGCAGCTGCTGATGCGCCGGCCGGAGATCAGCGGCTTCATCTCAGTGGCGCCGCCCGCCAACAATTATGATTTCACCTTCCTTGCCCCCTGCCCGGCCTCCGGCCTGGTGGTGCAGGGCACGGCCGACGATATCGTGCCGCAGGAATCGGTGAAGAAGCTGGTCGACAAGCTGTCGCATCAGCGCGGCATCACCATCGATTACCGGCTGGTCGAGGGCGCCAACCATTTCTTCACCGGCCAGCTCGACGAGATGATCGGGCATGTCGATAATTATCTCGACAAGGCGCTGGTGAAGACCGAAGCCTGATTCCAATCAGGGCTGATTCAGCACCCCGCCCGGCAACGGGTGGGGGACACCTGTAGTGCCCGGAAAACTGAGCGGCAGCCCGGCCAGCGACCGCACCGCCAGATAGGCGAAGGCGTGCGCCTCCAGCGCATCGCCGTCCCAGCCCAGTTCTTCCGTTGCCTGTACCGGCACATCCAGCGCGGCGCGCAGCCCTTCCATGATGACCGGGTTGCGCCGCCCGCCGCCGGTGACGATCCAGCGCAGCGGCGGCTGCGGAAACCAGTCGGCGGCCTTGGCAACACAGGCCACGGTCAGCGCCGCCAGCGTCGCCGCGCCATCCTCCAGCGACAGGCCCTCGGCAAGGGTGGCAGAGAAATCGTCACGGTCCAGCGACTTGGGCGGTCGGCGCTGGAAATACGGCCCTTCCAGCACCGTATCGATGCGCACCCGGTCCACCTTCCCCTGCGCTGCCAGTCTTCCATCCTCGTCGCAGGCGGCACCGGTGTGACGGTGCACCCAATCATCGATCAGCGCATTGCCCGGCCCGGTATCGAAGGCCAGCAAATCGGTCTCGCCGCCGATCCAGGTGACATTGCCGACCCCGCCCAGATTGAGCATCGCCACCGGGCGGCCGAGATGCGCCGTCAGCGCCGCGTGATAGGCCGGTGCGAAAGGGGCGCCCTCACCGCCCGCCGCCACATCGGACGTACGGAAATCATTGACCACCGGGATGCCGGTCAGGCCGGCCAGCAGCGCGCCATCGCCGATCTGCAGCGTCCGCCCTTTGCCGGGCTGGCCCTGTGCCGGCTGATGCAGGATGGTCTGGCCATGAAAGCCGACGACATCGATTTCCGCCGCCGCCATCCCGGTCTCGCTCAACAGCCGCGCCACCGCCTCGGCATGGCGCTCGGTCAGCGCGCGTGCCACCCCGGCGATATCGGCCCCTTCCGGCGCACCCATCACGCCGCGCAGGCGCGCCCTGAAGCCCGAATCATAGGGCAAGGTCAAGGCCGGTCCCAGCGTCTCGATCCGGTGCCCGTCACTGGTCAGGATCGCGGCATCGATGCCGTCCATCGAGGTGCCGCTCATCAGCCCGATTGCCGTCTTTACGGTCATGCGCCTTGCTCTTCCTTCGGGAAATCAATGCCCATCTAACGGGGCCGGCGGACAGGATGCAAGCCGGCTTCCAGTGGCCGGCTTGTTCGGATAATCTCGCCGCCATGACGCACGATTATATCGACAGCTATTACAGCCGCACCCTGGCCGACGATTATCGCCGCGCACCCCTGGAGGGCGAGGTGGAGGCGGATGTCTGCATTATCGGCGGCGGCATGGCCGGCCTCGCCACCGCGCTCGGGCTGGCCGAACGCGGTGTGACCAACGTGGTCGTGCTGGAAGGCAAGCAGGTCGGCTTCGGCGCCTCGGGGCGCAATGGCGGCTTCGTCTCGGCGGGCTATTCCCTCAGCCCGGCCGCCATCGTGAAGCGCGTCGGCGTGGAGAATGCGAAGGCGCTCCTCGGCCTCACGCAGCAGGCGATGGACGTCATCCGCCGCCGCGTCGATCAATATGCCATGCCCTGCGGTCCGCTGGTCCACGGCAAGCTGAACATTTCCTGGTTCGACCGGCCGAAGGAGCAGAAGGCCAACATCGCCTTCATGAACCAGACGTTCGGCACCAAGCTGGAATTCTGGCCGCGCGCCAGGGTCCGCGACCTCTATCTGTCGAAGCGCTATTTCGACGCGATCCATAATCCCGACAGCTTCCACTTCCATTCGCTGAACTTCACGCGCGGCACGGCGGCCGCCGCCGAAGGGCTGGGCGTGCGGATCTTCGAGGACAGCCCGGCGACCGGCCTCAGCCTCGATGGCGATGTGAAGCGCATCCGCACGGCGCGCGGCACGGTGAAAGCGAAGCAGGTGGTGGTGTGCACCAGCGGCTACCTGAACTGGATGCTGCCGCGCCTGCGCCTCTCCATCCTGCCGATCGGCACCTATGTCATGCTGACCGAACCGCTGGGCGACCGCCTGAAAACCGCGATCCGCGCCAACCATGCGGTCTCCGACAACCGCTTCGCGCCGGATTACTACCGCGCGCTGCCCGACAGCCGCATCCTGTGGGGCGGGCGCATCAGCATGGCCACCAACCCGGCCGATCTCGACCGGCTGATGCTGGGCGACATGCTGAAGGTCTATCCGCAGCTTGCCGGCACCAAGGTCGATGTCGCCTGGCCCGGCACCATGGGCTACACCACGCACAAGATGCCGCTGATCGGCGAGCTGAAGCCCGGTGTGTGGGTGAATAGCTGCTTCGGCGGGCATGGCATGTGCGCGACCACGGCGGGCGGCGAGACGGTGGCCAAGGCCATCGCGCTGGGCGACGAGAGCTGGAAGCTGTTCCGTCCCTTCGGCCTCAGCTTTGCCGGCGGCCCCGCCGGTCCGCTGGCGGCACAGGCCGTCTATTGGTACTGGCAGCTGCGCGACCTGATGAAGCGGTGATGGGACAAAGCGGTGACGGGCCGATTGTCGCGGTGCGCAAGCCTGTGCTAAACCGCCGCTCCACACCTTCCTGACCGGCGAGCCCTGCCATGACCAGCCCCACCACCAGCCCGAAGTCCGATTTCCTGCGCACCATCGTCGAGCGCGGCTATATGCACCAGTGCACCGATCTGGAGGCGCTGGACGGCGAAATGGCGAAAGGAACGCCGGTGCCGGCCTATATCGGCTTCGACGCCACGGCGGACAGCCTGCATGTCGGCTCGCTGGTGCAGATCATGATGCTGCGCCAGCTGCAGAAGACCGGTCACAAGCCGGTCGTGCTGATGGGCGGCGGCACCTCGCGGATCGGCGACCCGTCCTTCCGCGACGAGGCGCGCAAGCTGCTGTCCGACGCGGACATCCAGCGCAATCTCGACGGCATCAAGCGCGTGTTCGGCAAGTACCTCACCTTCGGCGACGGCCCGACCGACGCGGTGATGGTCAATAATGCCGACTGGCTGGACAAGCTCGAATACATCTCCTTCCTGCGCGATTACGGACGGCATTTCTCGATCAACCGGATGCTGAGCTTCGAGTCGGTGAAGATTCGCCTTGAGCGCGAACAGTCGCTGAGCTTCCTCGAATTCAACTACATGATCCTGCAGGCCTACGATTTCGTGGAGCTGTGGCGGCGCGATGGCGTGCAGCTGCAGATGGGCGGCTCCGACCAGTGGGGCAACATCGTGAACGGCATCGAGCTGGGCCGCCGGGTCGAGGATGCCGCGCTCTACGGCCTGACCAGCCCGCTGATCACCACCGCATCCGGCGCGAAGATGGGCAAGACCGCCAATGGCGCGGTCTGGCTGAATGACGACCGGCTGTCGCCCTATGATTTCTGGCAGTTCTGGCGCAATACCGAAGACGCCGATGTCGGCCGCTTCCTGCGCCTGTTCACCGAATTGCCGCTCGACGAGATCGCCCGACTGGAATCGCTGGAAGGCGCGGAGATCAACGAGGCGAAGAAGGTGCTGGCCTTCGAGGCGACCCGCCTGTGCCATGGCGAGGAGGCCGCCAATGAGGCCGCCGAGACCGCGCGCCGCACCTTCGAGGAAGGCGCCACCGCCGAAGGGCTGCCGACCGTGGATATCCCGCAGGCGCAGCTGGCCGCCGGCCTGCCAGCCTATGAGGCGCTGCGCCTCGCCGGCCTTGCCGCCTCCAACGGCGAGGCCCGCCGCCTGATCAAGGGCGGCGGCGCCCGGCTGAACGATGCGGTAATCGCCGACGAGAACGCCGCGCTCTCCCCCGCCGATCTGGCCGACGGCGTCATCAAGCTGTCCGCCGGCAAGAAGCGCCACGCCCTGCTGAAGCCAGTTTGAGACAGCCGACCCCTTTCTCCTTCGTCACCCTCGGGTCAAGCCCGAGGGTGACGAAGAAAGAGGAGCGCAGGGCGCAACCTCCTCCCAATCATCCGACAAAATTCAATCTTTTCCTTGAATTGACGGATTTTCTTCTTAGGTATTGACGTACGCGGCCCGTCGCGTGCAGGTAATCCTGCGCAGCATCAGGCCGCATCGCCCGATCCCTTCGATCACGAACGACCAATCCATTACTCCATGAAAAATCGATGACGGACGCAGAAATGCGGGTTCCGGCGGTTATCTTTTTGTCACTATCGGGTCATACTGACCGCAATACTGGCGAGCATGCGAACCTTGCCGGCCGTCATCCGTTTCAAGGACACAGACCAAGGACGGAGAACAGATAAGATGTGCGGCATTGCCGGTGAAATCCGGTTCGACGATCACCCCGCCTCCAGCGCCGCGATTGCGGCGATGACCGACCGGATGGCCCCGCGCGGGCCGGATGGCGAAGGACTGTTCCTGCAAGGGCGCGTGGCGCTGGGACACCGGCGGCTGAAGATCATCGACCTCACCGAGCGTGCGCAGCAGCCGATGGTGGATAACGGCCTCGGCCTCACAATCGTCTTCAACGGCATCATCTATAATTACAAGGAGCTGATGGCCGAGCTGGAGGCCAAGGGCTACCGCTTCTTCTCCACCGGCGACACCGAAGTGGTGCTGAAGGCCTTCCACGCCTGGGGCCCGGACTGCGTGTCGCGCTTCCACGGCATGTTCGCCTTCGCCGTGACCGAACGCGACAGCGGCCGCGTGACGCTGGCGCGCGACCGGCTGGGCATCAAGCCGCTCTATTACGCCGAGACGGCGCACAGCTTCCGCTTCGCCTCCTCCCTGCCGGCCCTGCTGGCCGCCGGGCGGGCATCGGGCGAGCTGGTCGATACCGACATCGACCCGGTGGCGCTGCATCATTACATGAGCTTCCATGCGGTGGTACCGGCGCCCTACACCATCCTGAAGGGTGTGCGCAAGCTGCCGCCGGCGACCCTCATGATCATCGAGGCGGATGGTGCGCGAAAGCAGCACCGCTACTGGCAGCCGGATTTCGTGCGCCACGCCGACGAGGCCAAGCTCAGCTTCGAGGACTGGCAGGAAAAGACGCTGGACGCGCTCACCCTCGCGGTGAAGCGCCGGCTGGTCGCCGACGTACCGGTCGGCGTGCTGCTGTCCGGCGGGCTCGATTCCAGCCTGGTGGTCGGACTGCTGGCCAATCTGGGCCAGCAGGATCTGAAGACCTTCTCCATCGGCTTCGAGACGGTGGGCGAGGAACGCGGCGACGAATTCCAGTATTCCGACATCGTGGCGAAGCATTTCGGCACCGACCATCACCAGCTGTTCGTCGATTCCAGCCGCGCCCTGCCGGAGCTGCAGAACTGCATCGCCGCCATGGCCGAACCGATGGTCAGCCACGATGCCATCGGCTTCTACCTGCTCTCCCAGGAGGTGGCGAAGCATGTGAAGGTGGTGCAGAGCGGCCAGGGGGCGGACGAGGTGTTCGCCGGCTATCACTGGTACCCGCCGCTGATGAACAGCACCAACCCGGTCGAGGATTACGCCCGCGTATTCTGCGACCGCACCCATGCGGAATTCGGTCAGGCGGTCGATCCGCGCTTCGTGGATGGCGACCACAGCCGCGCCTTCATCGCCGAGCATTTCGGCATGGCCGGCGCCGATACGGCGGTAGACAAGGCGCTGCGCCTGGATACCGGCATCATGCTGGTCGATGACCCGGTGAAGCGCGTCGATAACATGACCATGGCCTGGGGGCTGGAGGCGCGCGTGCCGTTCCTCGACCATGAGCTGGTCGAGCTGGCCGCCCGCATCCCGCCGGAGATGAAGGTCGAGGGCGACGGCAAATACGTGCTGAAGGAAGCCGCCCGCAAGGTGATCCCCAAGGAGGTCATCGACCGGCCGAAGGGGTATTTCCCGGTGCCGGCGCTGAAATATCTGCGCGGTCCGTTCCTGGAGATGGTGCGCGACGCGCTGACCTCGCAGGCCGCGCGTGACCGCAAGCTGTTCAACCCGGCCTATGTCGAGACCCTGCTCAAGGATCCTGACGCGCATCTGACGCCGCTGCGCGGTTCCAAGCTGTGGCAGTGCGCCCTGCTGGAGCTGTGGCTGCAGCAGAACCAGGCGTAAGCCCCCTTCCCTGAGAATGGTAGGACAAGAAGCATGACCGCTCGGACCAGCGCCCGCCCCGCCCCGCCCCGCCGCCAGCGCGGCGGCAATGAGCGGCTGCAGCGCCACACCGCCGTCAGCCTGCGCGAATCGGCCCGTCAGGGCGACCGCATCAAGGGTGAGGAATGGCCGCACGACGTCGCCATCGATTGCGGCTGGGGGCGGCTGATCTTCGCCCATACCTTCACCGATCAGGACAGCCTGGTCGAAGCGCTGCGCGCGGAACCGGCCGGCCAGCGCGATATCGCCATCTATGTGCATGAACCGCATGTGATGCTGGCCAAGGCGCCGCAGGCGCTGTTCCTCGACCCGTCGCACACCTACCGGCTGCAGATGTCGGCCTACCGGCCGGCACAGCGCCGCCCCAAGGGCTTTGCCGTGCGCCGGCTGCGCACCATCGCCGACGCGCAGGCGGTGAACGACATCTATGCCGCGCGCGGCATGGTGCAGGTCGATCCCGGCTTCTTCTGGACCAACCGGATGAAGAAGCACATGACCTTCCTGGTGGCCGAGGATATGGCGACCGGCAAGGTCCTAGCCGCCGTGACCGGCGTCGATCATGTGAATGCCTTCAAGGACCCGGAGAACGGCAGCAGCCTGTGGAGCCTGGCGGTCGATCCGCAGGCCGCCTATCCCGGCATCGGCGAGGTAATGGTGCGCCATCTGGCGGAACATTTCGCGGCGCGCGGGCGGGCCTATATGGATTTGTCGGTCATGCACGACAATGAACAGGCCATAGCGCTCTACGAGAAGCTGGGCTTCCAGCGCGTGCCGGTGTTCGCGGTAAAGATCAAGAACACGATCAACGAGAAACTGTTCGCCGGCCCGCCGGTGGACGAGAATCTGAACCCCTACGCCATGCTGCTGGTGAACGAAGCCCGGCGGCGCGGCATCGGGGTCGAGGTGCTGGACGCCGAGGGCGGCTTCTTCCGGCTGACCCATGGCGGACGCTCGATCACCTGCCGCGAGAGCCTGTCGGAACTGACCACCGCCGTCGCCATGAGCCGCTGCGACGACAAGGCGGTGACCCGCCGCCTGCTCGAAAAGGAAGGGCTGCGCGTGCCGGCCCAGCGCACCGCCGGCGACACCAAGGCTGATATCGCCTTCCTGAAGGAACACAACTCAATCGTGGTGAAACCGGCGCGCGGCGAGCAGGGCCGCGGCATCAGCGTCGATGTGCGCGGCGTCGAGGAAATGAAGACCGCCATCGAGACGGCGCGCCGCACCTGCGACACGGTGCTGCTTGAGGAACTGGTCCAGGGCGAGGATCTGCGCCTCATCGTCATCGGCTTCAAGCTGGTGGCCGCTGCCGTGCGCCGCCCGCCGATGGTCACCGGCACCGGCCAGCACACTGTGGAGCAGCTGATCAAGAAGCTGAGCCGCCGGCGGGCCGCCGCGACCGGCGGCGAAAGCGGGATTCCGCTCGACCTGGAGACCGAACGCTGCGTCTCCATGGGCGGCTATCAGCTGGACAGCATCCTGCCGGAGAACGAGACCCTGCTGGTGCGCAAGACCGCCAACCTGCATACTGGCGGCACCATCCACGATGTGACCGACCAGCTGCACCCGGCGCTGGTGGATGCCGCGGTGAAGGCCGCGCGCGCCATCGACATTCCGGTGGTGGGGCTGGATTTCATCGTGCCAAGCCCGGCCCGGCCCGATTACGCGATCATCGAGGCGAACGAGCGGCCCGGCCTCGCCAATCACGAACCGCAGCCGACGGCGGAACGCTTCATCGACCTGCTGTTCCCGCAGACCGCGATCGACCGCTGGCCCCCGAAGGACATGCGGTAGGCAGCTTTCCGAAACCACACATTTGAAACCACAGGGGAAATCATGCTGAAGCCGACCATCGACATGGCCTATCTGAAGGGAATTCTCAGCGAATTGCTGTGCATTCCCAGCCCGAGCGGCTTTACCGATCAGGTCGTGCTGTTCGTCAGCCGCGAGCTGGAACGGCTTGGCATTTCCTATGAGCTGACAAGGCGCGGCGCCATCCGCGCCGACCTGCCCGGCCGCCAATACAGCCCCGACCGTGCCGTCGTCAGCCATCTCGACACGCTGGGCGCGATGGTGAAGAACCTGAAGCCGAATGGCCGGCTGGAACTGGTGATGATCGGCCACTGGTCATCACGCTTCGCCGAGGGCGCGCGCGTCACCCTGTTCACCGACGACAGCGCCTATCGCGGCACCATTCTGCCGCTGAAGGCCTCCGGCCACACCTTCAACCGCGAGATCGACAGCCAGCCGGTCAGTTGGGACCATGTCGAGCTGCGCATCGATGCGCAGGCGGACAACCGCGCGGACCTGGAAAAACTGGGGGTGAATATCGGCGATTATGTCGCCATCGACCCGCAGCCGGAATTCCTGGAGACCGGCTACATCGTCTCGCGCCATCTCGATGACAAGGCGGGCGCCGCCACCATGCTGGCCGCCGCCAAGGCGGTGATCGACGGGAAGATGGAACTGCCGATGGACTGCCATCTGCTGTTCACCATCTCCGAGGAGGTAGGCTCGGGCGCTTCAGCCGTGCTGCATGGCGATGTGGCGGAGCTGGTCAGCATCGACAATGGCACCACCGCCGCCGGGCAGAATTCGCGCGAGACCGGTGTGACCATCGCCATGAAGGACCAGACCGGGCCGTTCGACTATCACCTGACGCACAAGCTGATCGGGCTGGCCAAGGATCATGGCATCCCGCACCAGCGCGACATCTTCCGCTATTACCGCTGCGACGGCACCTCGGCGGTGGAGGCCGGCAACGATATCCGCACCGCGCTGCTCACCTTCGGCATTGATGCCTCGCACGGCTATGAGCGTATCCACGAAAGCGCGCTGGAGAATCTGGCGGAGCTGATCGCGCTGTATATGCAGAGCCCGCCGACGGCCAAGCGCGATTCGATCCGCATGGGGTCGGTCGAGGGTTTCCCGGAAAGCCAGGGCGCCGACATCGACCCGAACCTGCTGCCGCACGCCTTCGGCACCGGGATATCGGACGCCGACAAGTCCGAAGACTGACGACGACCTGACCAGCAGCCCGACCGCCGGCGATGAGGCTTAGCGCGGCTGCGGATAGCGCAGCGTCGGCCCAAGCTGCTGAATGACCGTGCGGGCGTCGAAGGATTTCGGGTCGTCCTTCGGCGTCTTGCCCTTGAAGATCAGAATATCGGCATAGGCCTGGTAACGGTTTTGCGCATAGGTGTTGGAATTCCAGCCCATGCCATAGCCATAACTGCCCGGCCAGCGCCCGCCATAGATGCTGTAACCGCCCGGCCAGCCGCCATTGCTGTAATAATCGGTGACGCGCTCGACATCCTTCTCGACCAGCACGAAATGATCGCCGTCGCGCTGCAGCGTCAGCTCGGCGGCGCGGTAGAGCAGGTAATTCTCCACCGTCTCGCGCGGCGTCACGTCATTGCCGTAAAAGGTCACGCGGAAGCGGTTGCCGTCAATCTGCTGCTCGGAAAAACCGGTCGAGCTGTCCAGCCGCGGCTTGTAAGGCGTCGGCTGGGCGCAGGCGGCAACCAGCAGGGCGAGCCCGGCGACAAGGGCCAGCTTCGTCGCGGTTCCTGTTCTGCCGGCGGCAGGAGAAAATGTGCCAGCGCTCATGATTGCTCTCCCGGTAGGGTAGTGTTGCGAGCCGTTCTTAACGCATAATGTAGGCAGCAACTAAGGCATTCCAAGGGCGATGCCTCTTCCCCCAGTACGCGGCTGGCAGGAATTTCCGTCGCGTCAGCTTTCCAGGAAACCGGTCAGCACCTCGCGGAAGCGCTCCGGGTGAACGGCCGGGTAGAAATGCCCGCCATGCGGCAGGATGACCGTCTCGGCGTTGGGGATGAGGCGCCCCAGCTCCTCGCTGAGATAGGCCGGCGTCACCATGTCGTCGCGCGCGCCGAACACCAGCGTCCTGTGCTGGATAGTGGGCACATCCTTGCGCCGGTCATGCGCCATGATGGCGGCGATGCGCGACTTCACGATTTCCGGCACCGGCACCTGCTGCGCCGCGGCCTCGTCAGTAATCCGGCCGGCATCGGGATTGTCGCGCAGATGGTCGCTGGGCAGCATGAACAGGATATTGGCGCGCAGATAGGCACCTGGCCCCATGGCGTCGAGGATTTCCGTGCGCACCCGGAACAGCTGCTGGAAATAGCCGTCGAAGCCGGCCCAGGTTGCGCTCAGCACCAGCCGGTCGATCCGCCCCGGATGCTCCAGGGCGATATGCTGGCCCATCGCGCCGCCGGTCGAATGGCCGGCAAAATGCGCCTTTTCGATGCCGAGATGGTCCATCAGCGCCAGCACGTCATCAGCCATCTGCGGCACCGAATACTCGATCCGGTCCAGGCTGCTGCGCCCGGTGCCGCGATGATCGTGCAGCACGACCTTATATCGCTTCGACAGTTCCGGCACATGCGGGTTCCAGAAGGTGGCGCTGCCCGACAGGCCGGCGGCCAGCACCAGCGGCGGTCCGTCGCCATGCACCTCGTAATAGAGCGTGGCGCCGTTGGAGAGCGTCAGTTCGGCCATGGCTGTTCCTCTTGTCGTGCAGTCGGGCTCAGAAAATAACTTCTTCCAGCGGCCAGATCGGCCGCCGCAGCTTCTTGAAGTCGAAGCGCGACCAGTCATGCGAGCATAGCGAGCCGGAATCGACCGCGATCACCTGCCGCGCGATCGGCTCGAAGGCGGCACGGAAATGATGCGCGCTCTTCACCACGATAACGCTCTTCTTGAGCGGGTCGATACCGTTGGTCAGGAAGGCCTGATGGTCGGTGGTCTGCTGCCGGTTGCTGGTGACGACGATCTCGATGCCGTCCACCTCCAGCACCATGGTCGGCCCCATCTGCATGACCACGCCCTTCCACATCGGCCCGTCATGCACGAAGCGGCCGTCGCCCAGATGCTTCACCACGCCGGTGCACTTGATCGGTGCGCCGAAGGCAGGGTCGGTATGGCCGCCCAGATCGACGCTGATGGTGGCGCCCACACCGGCCTTCTGGCCGGCCTGCACCGCCGCCGGATCGGTAATCGGGCAGAAGCAGGCATTCTTCACCCCGGCCTCCAGCAGCGCACGCAAAAGGTTCGTCGTGTCGCCATAGCCGCCACCGCCCGGATTGTCCGTCGGGTCGGCGATGACCAGCGGCTTGCCAGTGCCGTCCTCGCCCTTCAGCGCCTCGGCCACCGCGACCCCCAGCGTCTGGTAATGCACAGTCTGCTTGTCGCGGGTGTCCCAGATCTCGCGCACCAGCATGTCCAGAATATCCTTCGCGCGCCGCGTCACTGCCGGATTGTGGCTGATCGAGACGGACGGGCCGGCCATATGGATGTCCGACCACTGGAACCCGGCATGGATGGAGATCGCATGGATCCCGGTCTCCTTCTCATATTCCGCTGCCCGGGCCAGCAGGTCGACCATCGGGCCGACACCGGCGCTGGTGCGGCCATGATCACAGCCATCCAGCGAGGGCGGGCGGGCGACGATGCAGGACAGTTCCAGCCGGCCCTCCATCATCTCATTCACCAGATCGGCGGCCTGGACCGCGCGCTCGAACTGGTCGATATGCGGATAGGTGCGGTAGGCGATGATGGCATTGGCATTTTCCGCCATCGCATCGCTGACATTGGCGTGCAGATCCAGCGTGACGGCAATCGGCACGCGTGGGCCGAGGCGGCGGCGCAGCGCTTCCAGCAGCGCGCCCTCTGCATCGTCCTCGGTTTCCGTCACCATGGCGCCATGCAGGGCAAGGCAGATGCCATCGACCGGCCCCTGCTTGTCCAGCGCGTCCAGCACGGCGCCCTTCAGCAGGGTCCAGCACGCCGCCGTCACCTTGCCGGATGGCGTCGCATTGGCGGCGACGGCGTTCACCGTGGTCCAGCCGAAGCGCTCGGCGGCGTCGATGAAGCCGCCCAGTTCTGTGCGGGTGCCGCGAAACTGACCGACGATCTCGTCGCCGATGCCGAGATAGCGGCGGCGATAGGAGTCCTCATCCGTCGGCAGCAGGCTGAACGTATTGGTTTCGTGCATGATCTGGGCGATGAGCACACGCTTGGACATGGTGATTCCCGATGCGAAAAATTGTGTTCGATCTCACGCCTTGATTGGTCCGGGCGCTTATCGGCATCATGCTACGCACAGAAAACAAAGTCGTCAGCAAACTTTACAAGTTTGCGACAGCACAATTTGCGACAAAAGTCGTCAGGGAGGAAGATTTGCCGAAACCCATCACCCTCATCACCGGGGCCAGCCGGGGCATTGGCCTGGCGCTGGCGAAAGACATGGCGGCGCGCGGCCATCATGTGATCGGTCTGTCACGCAGCGCGCCGAAGGACGGTTTTCCCGGCGACTATGTGACCGGCGATCTGTCGGACGCAGCCGACACCGCCCGCGCGCTGGCCGAGATAGCGAAAAGCTATCAGGTCGATAATCTGGTGAACAATGCCGGCCTCATCACCGTGGAACGGCTGGAGCAGGCCACCCTGCCCGCCTTCGAGCAGATGATCGCGGTGAACATGCGCGCGCTGATGCAATGCAGCCAGGCCGTGCTGCCGGCGATGAAGGCGAAGCGGCATGGCCGGATCGTGAATATCGGCAGCCGCGCGGCGCTGGGCAAGGACGGGCGCGGCACCTATGGCGCCACCAAGGCCGCCGTGGTCGGCTTCACCCGCAGCTGGGCGCTGGAACTGGCGCGCGACGGCATCACCGTGAACTGTGTCGCCCCCGGCCCGATCGAGACCGAGTTGTTCCGCGACGCCAACCCACCCGGCAGCCCGCAGGCCGAGGCGCTGATCGCCACCGTGCCGGTCGGCCGCATCGGCCAGCCGTCGGAAGTGGCGGCGGCCTGCGCTTATTTCATGTCCGATGAGGCCGGCTTCGTCACCGGCCAGGTGCTGAATGTCTGCGGCGGCCTCACCGTCGGCCAGGCGGTGATGTAGGGGCACTTCCCTCTCCCCTCGCCCCGGAAGGGGGCGAGGGATATCAGCCCCATTGTGCGTTGCAAAAAATTCAGCCCCCTCCTGCGTGCATTTCCGCTTGACGGAAAAACAGCCGTCCCTATTTTCAGGGACAGACAGGGCAACCTGTCTCGCGGTGATTTGAGGGAGCAGCTTGCGCCGCGTCAACAAACGCTAAAGCGCCACGGAGCGTATTCGTGGTTTCCCCGTCTGTTGATGGAGTGAGCCATGCGTGCGCTTTTTTTATTGCCTGATTTCCCGTCGCTGCCCGGCGCAACCCGCCGAATGCGCCGCTGCCGCTGTCGCACCTGACAGCCGGCCTGGCCTGGCCCTCGCCCTAGAGCGCCCGGCCCTTTTCTCCTTTTCCCATAGCGACCGAACCCGCCCGCAGGCGGGGACCGTTCGTGCTCTCTAAGTCAGGAGTCCCAGACATGATCCAGCTCGATCAGGTCTCCAAGCATTACCCGCCGCCCAAGCAGGGTGGCCCCGCAGTCACGGCACTGGACGATGTCAGCCTCACCATCGGGGCCGGCGAGATCTACGGCATCATCGGCCGGTCCGGTGCCGGCAAATCGACGCTGATCCGCGTCATCAACCAGCTCGAAAAACCCACCGCCGGCCGGGTGCTGGTCGATGGCGTGGAGATATCCTCCCTGTCCGGTGCCGCCTTGCGCCGCGAGCGCCGGGGCATCGGCATGATCTTCCAGCATTTCAACCTGCTGTCCTCGCGCAGCGTGTTCGACAATGTGGCGCTGCCGCTGGAACTGGCCGGCGTGTCGAAGGACGGGATCAAGGCCAAGGTCGAGCCGCTGCTGGAGCTGGTCGGCCTGTCCGACAAGCGCGACCGCTACCCCGCCGAACTCTCCGGCGGGCAAAAGCAGCGCGTCGGCATCGCCCGTGCGCTGGCGACCGAGCCGAAGGTGCTGCTATGCGACGAGGCGACCAGCGCGCTGGACCCGGAAACCACGCGCGACGTGCTGCGGCTGATCGCCGAGATCAACCGCAAGCTGGGGCTGACCGTGGTGCTGATCACCCACGAGATGCATGTCATCAAGGAGATCTGCCACAAGGTGGCGGTGCTGGAGGCCGGCAAGGTAATCGAACAGGGCAGCGTGTTCGAGGTGTTCACCCGGCCGCAGCACCCGACCACGCGGTCCTTCATCGGCATGGTGACCGGCATCGACCTGCCGCCGGTTCTCGCCAACCAGCTGCAGGCAGAGCCGCAGCCCGGCGGCGAGGCGATCCTGCTGGTCCGCTTCATCGGGGACAGCGCCGACCAGCCGATCCTCAGCCGGCTTGCCCGGCATCACGGCATCGACGCCAACATCCTGTCGGGGCGCATCGACCATATCCAGGGCCGGCCCTTCGGCACGCTGGTGGTCGCCCTGCCCGGCGGCGAGACGCTCGGCACCGCGCTCGCCTTCTTCCAATCCCATCAACTTTCCGTGGAGGTCCTGGGCCATGTCGCACCAGCTCTTCGTGCTGCTGGCTGAAGCCACGCTCGACACGCTCTACATGGTCGCCCTGTCCGGCGCCATCGGCACCGCGCTAGGCCTGCCGCTCGGCGTCTGGCTGGCGACCTCCGGCCGGGGCGAGATGCTGGCCGCCCCGCTGTTCAACCGCATCGGCGGGGTGCTGGTGAACGCCACCCGCTCGACGCCCTTCATCATCCTGGTGGTGGCGATCATCCCGTTCACGCGGCTGGTGGCCGGCACCTCCATCGGCACCAGCGCCGCCATCGTGCCGCTGACCGTGGCCGCCGTGCCTTTTATCGCGCGCATCGTCGAGACGGCGATCCGCGAGGTCGATCGCGGGTTGGTCGAGGCGGCGGAGGCGATGGGCGCCACGCCCTACCAGGTCATCGCCAAGGTGCTGGTGCCCGAAGCCCTGCCCGGCATCCTGCTGGGCCTGACTTTGGCCATCGTCAGCCTGATCGGCTACTCGGCCATGGTCGGCGCGGTCGGCGGCGGCGGGCTGGGCGATCTCGGTATCCGCTACGGCTACCAGCGCTTCATGCCGGAGGTGATGGCCATCGTCGTCCTGCTTCTCATCGTTCTGGTGCAAGGCATCCAGTCGCTCGGCGAACGCCTCGCCCGGCGGGTGAATAAGCGCCTGCGCACCGCCTGATTTAGTCACGTCCAAACCAAAGGAGTATCTCTCATGAACACGCGTATCCTGCGCGGCCTTGCCGCCGCTTTGCTGCTGTCCACCGGCATCGCCACCGCGGCCTCGGCCGAGACCATCCGTGTCGGTGTTTCCGCCGGCCCGCATGCCGAAATCCTCGACCAGGTGAAGAAGGTCGCGGCCCAGGACGGGCTGGACATCGAGATCATCGAATTCACCGATTACGTGGTGCCGAACACCGCGCTGGCATCGGGCGATATCGAGGCGAACTCGTTCCAGCACCTGCCCTATCTGGACAATCAGGTGAAGGATCGCGGCCTCAAGCTGGTGTCGGTCGGCCAGACCGTGGTGTTCCCGATGGGCTTCTATTCCAGGAAGGTGAAGTCCTTCGAGGAACTGCCGGAAGGCGCCACCGTGGCGATCCAGAACGACCCGACCAATGGCGGCCGTTCGCTGCTGCTGTTGCAGGCCAAGGGCGTGATCACGCTGCGCGACGGCGTCGGCCTGAAGCCGACCCTGCTGGACATCGCCGAAAACCCGAAGAAGCTGAAGCTGATCGAGCTGGACGCGGCGCAGCTGCCGCGCTCGCTCGATGACGTCACGGCGGCGGCGGTGAACACCAACTACGCCGTCGAGGCCGGCCTCGACCCGGTGAAGGACGCCATCGCGCGGGAGAATGCCGACTCGCCCTACACCAACATCATTGCCGTGCGCGAACAGGACAAGGGCAAGCCCTGGGTCGCCGCTTTGCTGAAGGCCTATCACACCCAGCCGGTGAAGGAGTTCATCCAGACCCGCTTCAAGGGTGCGGTCGTCACCAGCTGGTAAGGCTTACCTCTCCAACCTGTCACCCCCGGGCTTGACCCGGGGGTGACACTAGATTGGTGCCCCCTACTTCGCCTTGCGGCGTTCCTCCCGCGCTTTCAGGAAACCGTCCATCATGCGGCGCGGTTCCTTGCCCTTCCAGGCGGTGGCGAAACTGTCGATGCCGGCGGCCACGGCGGCACGCAGCGGCAGATCCTCCCAGTCGCGAATCAGCTTCTTCTGCAGCCGGATCGACACCGGCCCGCATTCCACGAGACTATGCAGCCACGCATCGACCGCCGCATCGAGATCGGCGGCAGGCACCAGCTTCTCGACGAAGCCCCAGTCTGCCGCCTCGGCGGCGCTGAAATTCTCGCCCAGCAGCAGGATCTGACGGGTGCGGCCCCAGCCGATCAGACCGGGCAAAAGTGCCGCTTCGACCACCGAGGGGATGCCCAGCTTCACCTCCGGCATGCCGAACACGGCGCTGTCCACGGCGATGCGCAGATCGCAGGCCGCCGCCAGCTCCAGCCCGGCCCCCAGCGTATAGCCGTTGATCCGCGCGATCACCGGCACCGGCACCTGCCGCACGGCGTTGCAGCAGCCATGCACGCGGGTGATGAAGGCGCGCGCCTTGTGCTCGTCCAGCCCGGCCATCTCGTCGATGTTGGCCCCGCCGACAAAGGCCTTCTCGCCCTCGCCGGTCAGCACCACCGCCAGCAGGCTATCGTCGCGCGCCAGCTCGGCGAAGGTGGCAGTGAACTCCGCCATCAGCGGCGTGCTCATGGTGTTCAGCTTGCGCGCATTGGCGATGGTCACGCGCGCGACGCGGCCCTTTGCCCCGTGATCGTCATAGCGCAGCTGGATGTAGCTCGGCTGGTCGGCCATTTCTTCCCCCTGGTTTCTGTTCCGATGATGTCTCGGCCAGAGTGGCGGCAGGGTCAAGGGGGCGGGACGCAGACCTGTCCCGCTCACCCCCGGAAATAGCGCGAGGGCGGCACGCCGAAGGCACGGCGGAACATGGCGATGAAGGCGCTGACGCTGTCATAGCCAAGGTCGAAGGCGACCTGCGTGACCGGCCGTCCGGCGGCGAGAAGCTCCAGCGCGCGCACCAGCCGTGCCTGCTGGCGCCAGGCGGCGAAGCCCATGCCGGTCTCGCGCCGGAACAGCCGGGCCAGCGTGCTGACGCTGGCGCCAGCCTGCCGGCCCCATTCCTCCAGCGCGCGGTTATCGGCAAGGTCAGCCAGCAGCGCCCGGCAGATCGCGGCGAGCCGCCGGTCCGCCGGCATCGGCAGGTGCAGCGGCATGATCGGCAGCACATGCAGCTGGTCCAGCACCACCGCCATCAGCCGCCCGTCCGGCCCCTGCTCGTCATAGAGCGGCGGAATCTTCATCGCCCGCAGGATCAGCTCGCGCAGCAAGGGTGAGACCGCGACCACCCGGCAGTCCAACGGTAGGCCGGACACCGCGCCGCTCAGATAGAGCGTGCGCATCTCGACAGCGCCGGTCATGCGGATGGAATGGGAAATGCCACCCGGCATCCACAGCGCGCGCTGCGGCGGGATCACCCACAGGCCGCCGCCCTCCACCGGCACCGAGACGGTCATCACCCCGCGCGCGGCATAGATCAGCTGGGCGCGCCGGTGCACATGCGGCGGGATGATGTGCCCGTCCGGGAAATCGATGGCCAGCGGCACAACCGGGCGCGGCACATCCTCCAGCCCTTTCACTTCCAGGCTGGGACGGTAGCTTTGACCGGTTTGCGATATCTCTTGGCTAACCATCGCAAGATGGTCGCACCGGCGCGGCCTAGAGTCGAGATGGCATGAGTGGATAGAGCCGAATAGTCACTTACTCTGGCCCATCCGAACCTGAAAGGCGAACGAGGACACCCATGAGCGTGCATCGCGACCGGACCGGCTTCCTCTTCCTGAATATCGGTCATTTCTACGACCATCTGTTCATGCTGCTGTTCCCGACGGCGGTGCTGGCGATGGCCGCCGATCCGGTGTTCGGCGGCTCCTACGCCGATGTGCTGTCGCTGTCGGTGTTCGGCTTCGTCGCCTTCGGCGCGGCCTCGATCCCCGCCGGCTGGCTGGGCGACCGCTGGAGCAAGACCGGCATGATGTCGGTGTTCTTCCTGGGCATCGGCGCGGCCTCGATCCTGACCGGCTTCGCCCGCTCGCCGCTGGAACTGGCCGCCGGGCTGACACTGATCGGCCTGTTCGCCGCGATTTATCATCCGGTCGGCATCGCCATGGTCGCCGCCGATGCGGAGAAGCTGGGCAAGGCGCTCGGCATCAATGGCGTGTGGGGCAATCTGGGCGTCGCCGCCGCCGGCATCACGGCGGGCGCGCTGGCCGACCAGTGGGGCTGGCGCGCGGTGTTCATCCTGCCCGGCCTGGTCTCCATTGCCACCGGCATCGCCTATATGGTCTTCGCCCGCCGACAGGCGGCGAAGGGCGTGACGAAGAAGCCGGCGCGCGCGCATATCGCACTGACGCCCTCGCAGATGAAGCTGCTGTTCGGCGTGGTGATCGTCGCCACCCTGTGCGGCGGCATCATCTTCCACGCCACCACCGTCGGCCTGCCGAAGCTGATCGCCGAACGCACCGCAGAGTTCGCCGGCACCACCACGCAGATCGGCGCGCTGGTGACCGCGATCTATGTCATCGCTGCCTGCGCGCAGATCGTCGTTGGCCATCTGATCGACCGTTACCCGCTGAAGCTGATCTATGTCGGCGTGATCGTGCTGCAGGTGCCGCTGTTCCTCATCGCCGCCACCGCCGAGGGCGTGCCCATGGTCGCCGCCGCCATCGGCATGATGCTGCTGGTGTTTGGCGCGATCCCGATCAACGACGCCATCGTCGCGCGCTATGGCGCGGCGGAGTGGCGCTCGCGCATGTATGCGGCGAAATATGTGCTGTCGCTGGGCGTCAGCGCCGCCGCCGTGCCGATGATCGCCGGGCTGCACCAGGGCGGTGGCGGCTTCGCCACGCTGATACTGGTGCTGGCCGTGCTGGCGGCGATCATCACGCTGGCCGCCGCTTTGATGCCGACGGGGGCCTCGGAGAAGAAGATGCCTGCCCCGGCGGCGGCTGAGTAGGCTTGGCCGAATAACTCAGGCCCGCAAGCCGTCCAGCGCGGCGCGGTAGCGCGCGGCCAGTTCATCGCGGGCGCGGTGCCGGCCGCCTTCCACCAGCGTCTCGCCGCCGATGATGACCCTGTCGATGGCAGGTTTGCCGGCGACGAAGATATAGGCATCGAGCCAGCGGTCGCCCTGCGCCAGCGCGATATCGGGATGATCGGCGTCCAGCACCACGATATCGGCGCGGTGGCCTACCGCCAGCGCGCCGATGCGCCGGCCCAGCGCCTGCGCCCCGCCCGCCAACGCGGCATCGTAAAGGGCGCGCCCGGTGGACGACCCTTCCTGTCCGCGCACCATCAGGTTGCGGCCCCGGTCGCGCAGGCGCTGGCTGTATTCCAGCATCTTCAGCTCGCCGGGAACATCCAGCTCGATGTTGGAATCGCTGCCGATGCCATAGCGCCCGCCCGCAGCCAGATAGTTCACCCCGTCGAAGATGCCGTCGCCCAGATTGGCCTCGGTCAGCGGACACAGCCCGGCGACCGCGCCAGACGCCGCCAGCGCGGCGGTCTCCGAGGGCAGCAGGTGCGTCGCATGCACCAGGCACCAGCGCCCGTCCACCTGCTGGTTCTCCAGCAGCCATTCGACCGGCCGGCGGCCCGACCAGGCGAGGCAGGATTCGACCTCCTGCATCTGCTCGGCGATGTGGATATGGACCGGTCCGTCCGGGACCATCCCGGCCAGCGCCGTGATCTCCTCCGGCGTTGCCGCGCGCAGGCTGTGCGGGGCGAGGCCCAGCCGCGCATCCGGCAAGGCGGCGAGCGCCTTCCCGGCCCCTTCCAGCAGCCGCGCGAAACCGTCGAGATCGTTCACGAAGCGGCGCTGCCCCTCGGTCGGCGGTAGCCCGCCGAAGCCGCTATGGGCGTAGAACACCGGCAGCAGGGTCAGGCCGATGCCGCTGGCACCCGCCGCCGCGGCGATGCGGGCCGACAGCTCGGCACGGTCGGCATAGGGCTGTCCCGCCGAATCATGGTGCAGATAGTGGAATTCGGCCAGCGCGGTAAAGCCGCCCTCGACCATCTGCATCATGGCATAGGCGCTGACCGCCTCCACGCTCTCGGGCGTCAGCCGGTCCAGGAAACGATACATGACCTGCCGCCAGGTCCAGAAAGAATCCGACGCCGGGCCACGCGTCTCGGCCAGCCCCGCCATGCCGCGCTGGAAGGCGTGGCTGTGCAGGTCGGGCATGCCGGGCAGCGCAATGCCGGCAATGCGTTCGCCCTCGCCCGCGGCATCCGGCTCGATGGTCTCGATCCAGCCATCGGAAATGGTGAGGGCGACCCGGTCGGCCCAGCCATCGGGCAGCAGGGCATGGTCGAAAATCAGCCGGCGCATCGTGCCTACTCCATAATTCGCGCGCATCATTCCTCGGCTGCGAAAATTATGTCTAGACATAATCCGCGAGCGGGGCTTCATCTTCGCACAATCGAACTCCGGCCTTCCAAGGCACCCGCATGCCCATGACATTCAGAGAGTACCGATGACCGACTGGCTGACCATCCGCCGGGGCGATGCGCCCCTCGTGCTGAGCTTCCCGCATACCGGCACGGATATTCCGGCGGCGTTCGAGAACCGGCTGGTCTCGCCCTGGCTGGCCCGCAAGGATGCCGACTGGTGGATCGAGAAACTGTATGATTTCGCGGCCGATCTCGGCGCCACAATGGTCCGCACCGGCATTTCGCGTACCATCATCGACGTGAACCGCGACCCGTCCGGCGCCTCGCTCTATCCCGGCCAGGCGACTACCGGCCTGTGCCCGCTCACCAGCTTCGATGGCGAACCGCTGTACAAGGACGGTCAGGAGCCGGACGAGGCGGAGATTGCGTCGCGCCGCACGACCTATTTCCAGCCCTATCACGACGCGCTGGCGGCGGAGATCGCGCGGCTGCGGGAAAACCACCCGGTCGTGGTGCTGTATGACTGCCATTCGATCCGCTCGGTGATTCCGCGCCTGTTCGAGGACACGCTGCCGGTGTTCAACATCGGCACCAATTCCGGCGCCTCCTGCGCGCCGGAACTGGCCGAGGCGGTGCGCGGGCAGTGCGCGCAAAGCGAGTTCCCCGCCGTGCTGAACGGCCGCTTCAAGGGCGGTTACATAACCCGGAAATACGGTCAGCCCGCCGAGGGCGTGCATGCCGTGCAGATGGAGCTGGGCTGCCGCGGCTATATGGAAGAACCGCTAGGGCCGGTGTCCGAAGACAACTGGCCGACACCCTACGATCCCGCCTATGCCGCGCCGATCCGCACGGTGCTGACCGCGATCATGGAAGATTGCCTGGGCTTCGCCAACGCCGAGAAGAAGAAGGCCGCACGATGAGCAAGAGCTATGATGTCGCGGTGATCGGCGGCGGCGCCATCGGTACCGCCGTCGCCTTCCACCTGACCCGCCTCGGTGCGGGCCGCGTTGCGCTGTTCGAGCGCCAGCAGATCGCCGGCGGCACCACGGCGCAGTCCAGCGGGTTGCTGCGCGCGCATTATTCCGTGCCGGCCAATATGGCGCTGGCCAAGGCCTCGCTGGAAATGTTCGAGGGTTTCCAGGCGCTGATCGGCGATGAAGAGGCCGCTGCCGGCTTCATCCGCTGCGGCTATATGATCGTGGCGCCGGAGGGCGACTCGTCGAAGGCGGTACGCGGCGCCATCGCGCATCAGGCCGGCATCGGCATCGAGGCGCGGCTGATCGACAAGGCAGAGGCACTGGAACTGCACCCCTGGCTGAACCTCGACGACATCGACGCCATCGGCTACGAGCCGGGCGCCGGCTTCGCCGACCCCTATCTGACGGCCAGCTGGTTCGCCCGCGCCGCCAAGCGCGCCGGGGCGGATATCCGCCAGGCTGTGACCGTCGAGGGGTTGCTGATGGATGGCAACCGCGTCACCGGGCTGAAAACCTCGGACGGTGATGTGCAGGCCGGCGCGGTGGTATCGGCGATGAATGTCTGGAGCCATGATCTGGCCCGCTGGACCGGCGTCGAGCTGCCGATGAGCATCACAAGACACGACGTGCTGGCCTTCGAGGTGGACGAGCCCTACACGCCGCGCCTCCCGATCCTGAAGGATCTGGCTTCGCCCAGCCTGCTCTATACCCGCTCGACCTCCGGCAGCCAGATCCTGGTCGGCACCGGCGATGAGGGCGTGGAGACCGACTCGCCGGAAACCGGCGATGCCGACATCCCGCTGGACTGGATCGTCGAGCAGGGCGCGGCGCTGGCCCACCGCATGCCGAAATTCGAGGAGGCACGCTTCGTGACCTCCTGGTCCGGCCTGTACGACACCACGCCGGACTGGAACCCGGTGCTGGGGCCGCTGCCCGGCATCGAAGGGCTGACCGCCGCCTTTGGCCTGTCCGGCCATGGCTTCAAGCTGTCGCCGATGATCGGCCGGCTGCTGGCCCAGGCGGCGCTTGGCCTGCCCACCGACCAGCCGCTTGAGCCCTATCGCTTCACCCGCTTCGCCGAGGGGCAGCCGCTGCGCGGCACCTATGGCGCGGGTGCGGTCTCCTAACCGCCCTTCCCACCTTCGGCGAGCCGCCGCGCCGCCAGCCAGTTGCCGCCCAGCGCCAGGGCGGCGATGGCCGCGCCGACCAGAATGCCGCGCAGATCGTTGAAGATCAGCAGCAGCCCGGCGATGGTGAGGGCCAGCTTCGTCCAGCCCGACACCGCCGCGCGGAAATGGCCGATATAGGCGACCGACAGGCACAGCACGGACAGCAGGCCGCTCAGCATCGCCTGGGTGAATTCCAGCCAGGTGAAATCCACCAGCAGCATGCTGGGCGCATAGACGAACATGAAGGGCACCAGTGCCTTGCCCATCGACAGGCGGAAGGCGGTGGTGCCGGTGCGCATCGGCTCCGACCCGGCGATGCCGGCCCCGGCATAGGCAGCCAGCGCCACGGGTGGCGTCACATCGGCCAGCACGCCGTAATAGAACACGAAGAAATGCGTCACCAGCAGCGGCACGCCCAGATCGTGCAGCGCCGGGGCGGCAATCGAGGCCAGGATGATGTAGGTCGGCGTCGTCGGGATGCCGGCCCCCATCAGGATGCAGGCCATCGCGATGAACACCAGCGCGAAGAACAACGTCACGCCCTGCTGACCGATCCAGCCGGTGAAGTCGAAGGCCAGTACCGTCTCGGCCGCCGAGGAGGCGAGCTGCAGCACGGCGCCCGAGAATTTGAAGCCGATGCCCGACAGGGTGGCGATGCCGAGGATGAAGCCGACGCACGCACAGGCGGCACCGATGCCCAGCGCGTATTTCGCCCCCAGTTCGAACCCTTCGATCAGCTGGCGCGGCTTCAGCGCCGAGGACGGGTCGAGCGACTTGAAGCCCATCGGCCGCAGGATCAGCGGCAGGTAGCCGCACACGATGGTCAGGATGATGCCCCAGAACGCCGCCAGGAACGGCGTGTACTGCATCAGCAGCAGCGTCACCATCGCCACCAGCGGAATCAGCAGGTGCCAGGACCGGCCCATGACTTCCAGGAAGACCGGAATATAGCGCCGGTCAATGCCGGACAGGCCGAGGCGCTTGGCCTCCAGATGCACCATCAGCAGCATGGCGAAATAATGGAAGATCGCCGGGAAGATCGCGATCAGGATCAGATGGTTGTAGGGCACGCCCAGCATCTCGGCCATGACGAAGGCCGAGGCGCCCATGATCGGCGGGGTGATCTGCCCGCCGCACGAGGCCGAGGCCTCGACCGCGCCCGAGAAGCGCGAGGAAAAGCCGCTGCGCTTCATCATCGGGATGGTCAGCGCGCCGGTCGTCACTGTGTTGGCGATGGAGGAGCCGGAGATCATGCCGAACAGGCCGGAGGACACCACCGAGACCTTGGCCGCACCGCCGGAATAGCGCCCGGCGACGATGGTGGCGAGGTTCATGAAGAGCTGGCCGAGGCCTGTCAGCTGCATCAGCACGCCGAACAGCACGAAATGGAAGACGTAGGTCGCCACCACGCCGACCGCGATGCCGTAGATGCCCTCGGTGCCGATATAGATGTGGTTGACGATGCGCAGGATGCTGTAGCCGCGATGCCCCATCACGCCGGGCAGATACGGCCCGAGCATGCCGTAGAGCAGGCAGATGACGCCGATGATCGGCAGCGACAGACCCATGGTCCGGCGCGTCGCCTCCACCACCATGATGATCGCCAGCACGCCCATCATGTAGTCCTGGCCGATCGGTGATCCGACCCGGCCGATGAAGATCTCCTCGAAGAACACGACGAAATACAGCGACACCGAGGCGGCGACGGCGGCCATGATCCAGTCGCGCCAGGGGATGCGGTTGCGCTCCGTGCCCAGGAACTTGAAGGGCAGCGTCAGGAAGGACACGCCGGCGATCAGCAGCACGAACAGCCATGTCCCCTCGCCCTCGCCGCGGCCTTCCAGCGCGCGCGCCATGTCATAGGCGAGATAGAGGTAGAAGGCGACGAAACCCAGGCTGACCGGCCATTCCACGGTGGGGCGGGCACGCCGCTGCTCCGGGAACACCAGATAGATCAGCGCCAGCACGAAGGCGAGATGGATGGAACGGTGGGCGATCTCGTTCAGCAGGCCGAAGCCCGCCGTATAGACGTGGAACAGCGACAGCAGCACGCCCATCACGGTGACCAGGATGGCGGCGGCGCCGATCAGCTGGCGGAAATTCGATTCCGGATCATATTCCTCGACCAGCCGGTTGATCTGGTCCTTGGACAGCGCCTCTTCCGGCTGCGCGTTCTTCTCGCGATCCGTCACCCTGTTTCCCCTTCGATATGCCTTACCCGCAGGGCAGCGGCACCAGTTCCAGCCGGCGCGCGCCCCATTGCGTCAGATCGAGGCTCCCCGCTGCCTCCAGCCGATTGCCATAGGCCGCCCCCACCCGCACATAGAGCGGGCCGACCGCGCGGTGCATATGCAATAGGAAGCGCCCGTCGCGCAACTCAAACCTTTCGCCCGGCCGGTCGGCGCCATAGGGCAGGCCGAAACCATGCTGGTCGAATTCCTCCGCGGTCTGCACGATCCGGTCCTCTTCCAGCCGGTACCGGCTGACCACCGGGGTCAGCGCGACCGAATGGATATAGCGCAGCGCGAAAGTGCCGCCCGGTGTTGTCTCGACCTCCGCCAGAAGCGTGCCGTCCGGATGGCCGTAAATGCCGATGCGCGGAACGCAGGAAATTGTCTCCGGCGTTCCGGCGCAGCCGGCAAGCAGGAACAGGGCGGCCAGGGCCGCCCTGCCTGTAGCGGTCAGGCGGCTTATTTCAGCAGGCCCTTCTCGCGGTAGAACTTCTCCGCACCCGGATGCAGCGGGACAGAGACCGACTGCAGCGCGGTCGCCAGGGTGATGTTCTTGCCCTGGGTGTGCACCTTGGCCAGCGTCTCGGTGTTCTCGTAGGCGGCCTTCACCACGGCGTAGGCAACCTCGTCGGACAGCTCGGCATGGCTGGCCCAGATCGCCATCACCGCCAGCGTCTCGACGGCAGCGGTCTGGCCCTTGTAGGTATCCGCCGCCAGGGTGACGGAGGCATAGTAGGGCTGCTTCTTCTTCAGCGCCTCGACCTCCGGGCCGGCCAGCGGCACGATGCTGATGGCGTGGCCGTTGGCGAGATCAAGCACCGAGGAAGTCGGCGTGCCGGCGGTGATCAGGCTGGCGATCAGATTGCCGTCCTTGATCTTGTCCACCGACTGCGCGAAGGAGGAGAAATCCTCCTTCACATCTTCGCGCTTCAGCCCGTGCACTTCCAGCAGGTCGCCCAGCAGCTGCCACTGGCCCGAGCCCGGCGAGCCGGAGGAGATCGACTTGCCCTTCAGGTCGGCAAACTTCTTCACACCGGAATCGGCACGCACGATGAGCTGCACGGTCTCCGGATAGAGTGCGCCCAGCGCGCGGATGTTCTTCACCGCGCCGTCCTTGAACTGGTTCTCGCCCTTATAGGCGGCGTCCAGAATATCGGCGGCGATGAAGGCGCTCTCGATCTCGCCGCGACCCAGCAGCTTGGCGTTGGCGACCGAGGCATTGCCGGTCTCGGCGGTGGCGGCCAGCTTCTTGCCGTCGATCACGGCGTTGTTGGACAGCACCTGGGCCAGCATGCCGCCCAGCGGGTAATAGGTGCCACCGGTGCCGCCGGTCGCAATGCCGAAGAACACGCGCTGCTGCGCATCGGCCTGGCTGGAAAGCGCGAGACCGCCGATGAGGCCGGCAGCAAGGGCCAGCGATGCAAATTTCAGTTTCATGGAAACATCCCCTGTTCAATAGATAAGGACACGGCAAGCGCCCTGAGCAGCGCTGCACACTGTCCTGGCGCGATCCTAGCCGGTCGCCAATCCGGACGCCAGCGGCGAAGCGTGGCGGATGAAAGCCGCCGGCAAGCCGGACCGGTTGCGGCAAGACGCCGCTGCCCGGTTTTTCGCCAACTGTGCACAGGATCGCTCAAACATTAGACATTTTCCCTGACAAAGCCTCCACCAAACCAATTAGTTGCTATTGAAACTATTGGCGTTACGGCTTTTGGCATGCCGCTTGCGGAGAAGCATATTCGGCTATGCCGGGCAACCGCCGGACGGCGACCGGGACGAACAGGGCGTCCCGCGACAACGTCCAGACAGTACAGGAGCCCGGCATGCGGCCGACCGCAACAACCATGGCAAACGCTAGGGGTCGCATCATGTTTGGGAAATTCAAGGATACCGCCTTCGTCGCCGCGGCAGCCGTCGCTCTCGTCTCGGCCGCCAGCCTTCCTTCCGCGGCCCATGCGGCCGACGTACTGCGTATCGGTGCGCCGCTGGCGCTGACCGGCGGCTTGGCCGACGAGGGCAAGAAGCAGGACGGGGTCTGGCAGCTCTGGCTCGACAAGGTGAACGCAGCCGGCGGCATCAAGGTCGGCGGCAAGACCATGAAGGTCGAGCTGGTGAAGTATGATTACCAGACCGACGGCAAGCGCGCCGGCCAGCTGGCCGAAAAGCTGGTGACCGACGACAAGGTTGACGTGCTGATGGCGCCGTTCGGCTCCGGCCATACCAAGATCGTCGCCGCCGTGGCGGAACGCTATCAGGTGCCGCTGCTGGCCTGCGTCGCCTCCTCCGAATCGGTCTATGACCAGGGCTTCAAATATCTGTTCGGCACGCTGGCCCCGAACACCGGCATGACCGACGCGATGGCCGCGCTGTTCAAGGAAAAGCTGCCGTCGCTGAAGAAGGTCGCTGTCTATGGCCGCGACGACGTGTTCCCGAAGGCGATGGCAACCTCGCTGGCAGCCTCCGCCAAGGCCGCCGGGCTGGAGGTCGTCTATAACGAGCTGTATGCCGTGGGCACCATGGACCATTCCGCCGCGATGTCGGCGATCAAGGCGGGCCAGCCCGACTGGATCTACATGACCGGCTACACCCAGGACCTGATCCTCGGCCGCAAGCAGATGAAGGATCTGGGCGTCGAGGCGCCGATCATCACCATGGTCACCGGCCCGGCCTACCGCGAATTCACTGAAGGCCTCGGCGATCTCGCCAACGGCGTCACCAGCTCGACCTGGTGGCACCATGCCACCGCCTATACTGGCGCGGTCGGCGCCTGGAGCACCACGGCGGGTTTCTACAAGGACTTCACCGCCGCCTTCAAGACCGACCCGGACTATGTCCACGCCTCCTGCGCGGCAGCGGCGGATGTGTTGGTGAACGCGGTGCAGAAGGCCGGCTCGACCGACAAGAAGGCGGTGCGCGACGCGCTGGCGGCAACCGACATGCTGACTTTCTATGGCCCGATCAAGTTCGGCGCCAACGGCATGAACCAGGGCCGCGAGATGCCGGTGATCCAGGTGCAGGGCGAAGACATCAAGGTCCTGTACCCGGCCAGCATCGCCAATGCCGACCTCGCCCTGGTGAAGTAGGCGTCAATCCGCACCGGACCGGGGGAGCCTCCCTCCCCCGGTTTCCTCCTCCTGTCCGTCCGGCACCGCAAAAGGGAACCCGGCCGTGGATTTCACGCAAATTCTCGTTAACGGCATCGTGCTGGGGGCGCTCTACGCCTGCATCGCTGTCGGCTTCTCGCTGGTCTGGGGCGTGCTGAACGTCATCAACATGATGCACGGCTCCTTCATCATCCTCGGCGGCTATCTCACCTTCTTCGCCTGGTTCCATCTGCAGATCGACCCGGTGCTGGCGCTGCCGGTGGTGGCAGCCATCCTCTACGGGCTGGGCTTCGCGCTGCAATATCTGTTCATCAACAAGGTGGTGACGGCGCCGGTATTGACGACGCTGACACTGACCTTCGGGCTGGACATGATCCTCTATAACCTGATGACCGTGTTCTTCACCGCCACGCCACGCCGCGTGACGATGGACCTCGGCAGCATCGAGGTGCTGGGCGCGGTGATGCCGAAGGACCGGCTCCTGGGCATGGCGCTGGCCTTTGTGCTGACCGGCATTCTCTATCTGGTGATGCGCGGCTCGCGCATCGGTCGGGCCATCGTCGCCGTGCGCATGGACCGCCAAGCCGCCGCGCTGATGGGCATCCAGGTGAACCGCATCTACGCCATCACCTTCGGCATCGGCGCGCTGATGGCCGGTGCCGCCGGTGCCGTCTTCGCCATGGTGTTCCCGGTGACCACCAACCTGACCGGCACCTTCCTCGGCAAGGCCTTCGTGATCTGCGTCATCGGTGGGCTGGGCAGCGTGCCCGGCGCCCTGGTCGGCGGCATCGCGCTGGGCATCATCGAAAGCTTCGCCGGCTATCTGATCGGCCCGCAGCACGCCATCACGCTGGGCTTCCTGATCATGCTGGTACTGCTCGTGGTACGCCCGACCGGCCTGGTCGGCGTGAAGGGATACGAATAATGATATCGCATCCGCTGCGTTACGCCCTGCTGGCGGCCTGGATCGTGCTGCTGGCGGCGACCCCGCTGGTAGCCGACAATTACACGGTGCGCATCGCCATCACGGTGGCGATGTATTCGGCGATGGCGCTGTCGTGGAATTTCATCGGCGGCTTCGCCGGCTATCCCTCCTTCTCCACCGCCGCCTTCTTCGGGCTGGGCTGCTATGCCGGCGCGCTGGCGCAGCGCAACGGCGTGCCGCTGGTGCTGGCCTGGGCGCTGGCGACGCTGTTCGTCACCGCCTTCGCCGTGGCCCTTGGGGCGATCATCCTGCGCCTCAAGGGCCATTACTTCGCCATCGGCTCGATCGCCGTGGTCGAGGTGGTGCGCCTGGTGATCTCCTCCTGGGGCAGCCTGACCGGCGGCGGCGACGGGCTGAACGTGCCGCTGCTGGAAGGCGGACCGGACCGGGTGGCGTCCACCGTGCTCTACGTCATGCTGGCGGTGATGTTGGCCGCCTTCGTCGCGACCGTACTGGTGGACCGCGCACGGCTCGGCTTCGGGCTGCGCTGCATCAACCAGAACGAGGACGCCGCCGACATGGTCGGCATCGACACCACGCGCTACAAGATCATGGCCTATGCGCTGTCCGCCCTGTTCTGCGGCACGGTTGGGGCAGTCTATGCCTCCTGGGTCGGCTATATCGATCCGACCGACAGCTTCTCCATCCTGCTGACTGTAAAGGTGCCGGTGATGGTGCTGCTGGGCGGTGCCGGTACGGTGCTTGGCCCAGTTGTCGGGGCCGGCCTGTTCGTGCTGCTGGAGGAGTTCTTCTGGGCGAACTTCCTGGAATGGAACCGCGCCATCCTGGGCGGCATCATCGTCTTCCTGATCTTCTTCCTGCCGGGCGGCTTCCTGAAGCTGGACTACCGGAAGCTGCTGCGCCGCAAGCCCGCCCCGGCGAAGCAGGGAGGTGCGGCATGACCGGGATATTGCGTCTTGAGGGGGTCTCCAAGGCCTTCGGCGGCATCCGTGCGGTGAATGACGTCTCCTTCACGCTGAAGGAAGGCGAGATCGTCGGGCTGATCGGCCCGAACGGCGCCGGCAAGACCACACTGGTGAATCTCATCACCGGGGTGCATCCGCTGACCGGCGGCAAGGTGATCTTCGCCGGCACCGACGTCAGCCGGCAGAAGCCGTTCCAGGCGGCGCGGCGCGGCCTTGCCCGCACCTTCCAGATCGTGCAGCCCTTCCCGGAAATGACGGTGCTGGAGAATGTCGCCGCCGGATCGCTGTTCGGCGGCGGGCATGCCGGCATGGGTGCGGCGATGCAGGCCGCCCGCGACGAGCTGGAATTTGTCGGGCTGGGCCCGGTCGCCGATCAGCCGGCGGCGCTGCTGAGCCTGCCCAACCGCAAGCGGCTGGAGCTGGCCAAGAGCCTCGCCATGAAACCCAAGGTGCTGCTGCTGGACGAGGTAAATGCCGGGCTGAACGCGGCGGAGATCGACGGTGCGCTCGACCTGATCCGCAAGATCGCCGCGCGCGGCATCACCATCATCCTGATCGAGCATCTGATGAAGGTGGTGCTGTCGATCTCGCAGCGCATCCTGGTGCTGCATCATGGCGAGCTGATCGCGCAGGGCGACCCGACCGCCGTGGTCAATGATCCGCGCGTGGTGGAGGCCTATCTGGGTGCGAAATTCGCCGCCCGCTTCGCCGGTACGAACGCTGAGGGAGCCGCACATGGCTGACGCCTTCCTGACCATCGACAAGCTACAGTCCGGCTATGGCGACGTGCAGGTGCTGTGGGACATTTCGGTCGCCGTCGAGCGCGGCGGCATCACCTGCATCGTCGGCTCCAACGGCGCCGGCAAGACCACCCTGCTGCGCACCATCTCCGGCCTGCTGAAGCCACGCGGCGGCAGCATCCGGCTGGATGGGGCGGAGATCGGCGGCCTGGACCCGGATGGGGTGCTGGCGCGCGGTATTGCCCATGTGCCGGAAGGCAGGCGTCTGTTCAAGGGCCTGACCGTGCAGGATAATCTGCTGCTGGGCGCCTATCTCCGGCGCGACCGCCCGGAGATCGAGGCGGACCTCAACTTCGTCTATGACATGTTCCCGATCCTGAAGGATCGGCGCAAGCAGGACGCCACCACCCTGTCCGGCGGCGAGCAGCAGATGTGCGCCATCGGACGCGGCCTGCTGTCCCGCCCGAAGCTGCTGATGATCGACGAGCTGTCGCTGGGCCTTGCCCCCCGGCTGGTTGAGAAGCTGGGCGAGTCGCTGATCGAGATCAACCGCACCGGCCTCACCATCCTGCTGGTCGAACAGGACGTGCTGACCGCCTTCGAGATCGCCCGCCACGCCTTCGTCATCGAGACCGGCCGGGTCTCGATGGCCGGCACCACGGCGGATCTCGGCGAGAACCCGAAGATCCGCGAAGCCTATATGGGGATCTGATACGGCTGCACGTTTCCTGGGCGGCCGCTGCCGAAATTCGCGGCGGACAGCTTGCGGGAAAGGCACTGCAAGAAGATCATAGCGTATATAACTGTTGTAATAACTACAGTTTGTCTGATTGAGAAATTTGGCATGCATATTGCTGCCTCCACCGCACCGCTATTCCGCGGCCACTCTGGAGAAAGGCACGCACAATGCACGCACGCACAGCCCACCCGATCCGCAGGAGCGCCGCCCTCTTTCGTACTCTTGCCCTGACCGGCGCCCTAGCCTCTGCGCTTGCCAGCGCCGCCGTGGCCGCGGACACCATACGCATCGGCTCGCCACTGGCGCTCACAGGGGCGCTGGCCGCCGAAGGCGGCAAGCAGAAGCTGGCCTATGATCTGTGGCTGGAGCGCGTGAACGCCGCCGGCGGCATCCAGGTCGGCGGCAAGAAAATGCTGGTCGAGCTCGTGACCTATGACTACCAGACTGACGGCAAGCGCGCCGGGCAGCTGGCCGAGAAGCTGATCACCGACGACAAGGTGGATTTTCTGACGGCCCCTTTCGGATCGGGCCACACCAAGATCACTGCCGCCGTGGCCGAGCGGTACGGCGTGCCGATCGTCGCCGTCGCCTCCTCCGAGCCGGTACACGACCAGGGCTTCAAGTACCTGTTCGGTACGCTTGCCCCGTCCAGCGGCCTGATCGACGGCATGCTGACGTTGTTCAAGCAAACCAAGCCGGATCTGAAGAGCATAGCAATCCTGGGTCGTGACGATGTGTTCCCGAAAATCATGGCCAGCCTGATGGCCAAGGGCGCGGAGAAGGCCGGGCTGAAAGTCGCCTATAACGAGCTGTATCCCGTCGGGGCCATGGACCACGCCACCGCCATCACCAGCATGAAGTCGGCAGCGCCAGACTGGATCTACGTCACCGGCTACACCGCCGATCTGATTCTGGTAACCAAGCAGATGAATGATCTGGGCGTGAAAGCGCCCATCGTGACCATGATCACCGGCCCCGCTTACAAGGAATATGCCGATACGCTGGGGCCGCTGGCGGAGAATGTGACCAGCGCCTCCTGGTGGCATTATTCCGCCATCTATGAAGGCGATGACGTGTTCGGCTCGACCAAGGCTTTCTACGACGCCGTTGTGAAGGCCTCCGGGCAGGAGCCCGACTATGTCCACGCCTCCTCCGCCGCCGCACTGATCGTGCTGCAGAAGGCGATCGAGAAGGCCGGTACACTGGACCGCGAGGCGGTTCGCAAAGCGCTCAGCGAGATTGACATCAAGACCTTCTACGGACCGATCAAGTTCCGTGCGGATGGTTTGAATGATAACCGCGACCTGCCGATCATCCAGATTCAGGGTGGCAAGCCGGTTGTCCTCGCCCCGGCCGCCATCGCCTCAGCCAAAATGAAGCTGAACTGAGTCCCTGCAGAAGGATACCGACCATGTCCGGCAGTCTCACCCCAGCCGAAGTCAACAGCTTTAACGCGCAAGGCTATTTCGTGAAGAAACGCGCCATTTCCGCGGCCCACGCTGCGGACTGCCGCGCCCGTATCGAGGCCTTCGAGGAAGCGCTCGGCGAGGACTGCAATGTCCGCATGAAGATCAAGGCGCATCTGGTATCGCCCTGGATGACCGACCTTGCGCGGCACCCTCTAATTCTGGACGCCGTAGAATCCCTGCTTGGGCCAGACATATTGCTGTTCGGCTCCTCCATGTTCGCCAAGGCGGCGCAGAGCAGCAAATTCGTGTCCTGGCACCAGGATTCCGCCTATTACGGGCTGGAACCGAACGATTCGGTAACGGTCTGGCTGGCTTTCACGCCCAGTAACAAGGCCAATGGCTGCCTGCGCGTATTGCCCGGCTCGCATCTCGGCCCGCAATACGAGCATGAGGAGACCTACGATCCGCAGAACCTGCTGGCCCGCGGCCAGACCATCCATGGGCTGGACGACGACAAGGCGGCCTATCTGGAGCTGGAGCCCGGCGAATTCTCCATCCATCACGTGCGCACCGCCCATGGCAGTCTGGGCAATTTCACCGCTGACCGCCGGATCGGGCTCGCCTTCTTCTATATCGGCACGCATGTCGCCTCGACCCTGGGGCGGCGCACGGCGCTGAAGGTACGCGGCGAGGACCGCCACAATCACTGGGACGACGATCCGGTGCCGCGCATCGACCTCGATCCGCGTTCGATCCAGTTCCTGACCGACATGTGGAGCCGCTACCAGAGCAAGGATATCCAGCAGGCGGCCAAAGCCGGCCGGGTCTAGGTTACTCCGCGAGCGTCCCCGGCACCGGTGCCCAGCCGCCCTCCACCCGCTCGAACACCGGGGCGGCGAAGGCGCCATGCACCATGCCGGCGAGGGCCGGGTCGCGCTCGTTCAGGCGGGCGCGCCAGCCCACCCCCTGCTTCATCGCCACGACGATGCCGGCCATCGTGCAGTCCAGCCGTTCCAGCAGCGACAGCACCGACAGCAGCGTGGTGCCGCTGGACACCGCATCATCCACCACCGCCACGCGCTTTCCCTTCAGGCGCGGCAGCATGTTGGGATCGATGAAGACGGATTTGCGCGCACCCGGGCTGGTGATGGACTGCACTGGCTCCGACAGTTCGTCGCGGTACCAGAATTTCCGGGAATAGCCCAGCGGCACGAAATTCGAATGGCCCAGCAGCCGCGCCACGGTGGGGGCGAAGACCAGCCCCAGCGTCGGCACGCCGATGACGAGGTCGGCCCCGATGGCGCGCGCCTTGTCCGCCATGTGGCCGGCCAGCGCCTCGGTCACCGCGAAGCTGGCCTGGTTGGCGATCAGCGAGGCGACGGCCCGGCCGCCATCCGGCAGGCGGCGCAGCGGCAGCACCAGGAAACGTCCGTCCGGCAGAAGCGCCGGGTAGCCGTAGCGATAGGGGGCTTCTGCCTGTCCCCCAGGATCGCCCAGCGGGTCATCGGCTGGCAGAATTTCCTGCCAGAAGCCGTTGGTCGGCTTGACGTAATCGTCCTGCTCGGGCGGGATGCTCATGATAGGTTTCCAGATGAGGTGAGAGACTGATGCAGACGCCGGCAGGCTGGCAATTCGCGATGCGGCTGGAGACGCTGACCGATGGCGTGGCAAAGGATGTGCTGATCGCCCGGCAACTCGTGCTGCTGCTGCGCGAGGGCGGCGAGGTCCTGGCGCTTCAGGGCAGCTGTCCGCACCAGTTCGCCCGGCTGGCGCAGGGCAGTATCGTCAAGGGCTGGATCGAATGCCCGCACCACCGCGCGCGCTTCCGCCTGAGTGACGGGATTTGCGGTTCCGGTTGGAAATTGCCGCCGCTGAAGCGCTATGCGACGAAGCTGCATGAGGGGGTGGTCCTGCTGCCCGATCCGCTGGTGCCGTTGCCCTAGCCTTCCGGCCCCTAGCCTTCAGGCCAGGGCGCCACGCCGCGCCCGACCAGCCCCTCGGTGCCGCCGGCCCCGACCATGCCCAGCATCACGCCGAGGCAGGCGCGCGGCCTTGCGAGATCAAGCCCCACCCTCAATCCCGGAAATTTCAGCGCCGGATGCGGGCCGATGAAGGCGTCATGCGCGGCTTCCGTGAAATAGGCATCGTCCACATGCCCTTTCAGCCCAGCAAGGTCGGGCGCGAAGCGCAGGCAGGCGGCCCCGAAGCCGGCCGCATCGATGACCGCGCTGTCGCCGATGGCCGGCAGGGCGGCGGCCTTGTCCTGCATCTTCGGGCCGATCGGGCGACTGGCTGGCCGCACGATCCAGCGTTCCGGCTCCGCCGCCAGCTTGTAGCCATGATCGATACCGTTGCCGCCGCTGGCCACCACCATGGTGCTGCCGGGCACGCCCGCGCCCGCGCCGATCATCAGCGCTGCCGCCGCCATGATGACGTTCAGCACGAACTGGTTGGCCTGGGTGAGATACTGTTCGCTTTCAGGTGCCAGATGAGCGCCGAAGAACCCCCGCACCGCTGCCTGCGCGGCGCTGACCCTTCCATGCAGATCGTCGCCGCCGGACAGGCCCGCCGCCAGCACCGGCAGTAGCGGGGCCGGCTTCAGGTTGGCGGCCAGATCGGCGCCGATGCCGCCGGTCAGGCCGCGCAGCAGCGCCAGCCCGCCCTCGCGCCCGGTGCCGAAGCGCAGGCAGTCCGGCAGCGGCCCGTCATTCAGCGGCGACAGGCGCAGCGCCCTTGGGTTCTTCGCATCGGAGACGGCGAGGCAGTACATCGACGGCCCGACGACGAAGGCCAGCGGCGTAACCAGGCCGATATCCTGCGCCGGGGCCAGCGCCACCTGGCCCTGCTCCAGCGCCGCTTTGGCGCCGGCCACCGACTCCGCCCAGCCTTCATGCCGGATGGCGGCAAGGACGCTGTTCAGCACCGGGGCCGGCAGCGCCTTGCCGGACGCGAAGGGCGGTCCGGCATGAAACAGGGTCTTCGGCGGCAGGTCCGAGACCAGATCGCGCAAGGGGGCGATGCGGGACAGCACCGGTTCGACGGCCAGCAGCCTTTCGTAGGATTGTTGGGTCGCGGGGGACGAGCCGGTCACATCAGGCCTCTCGGTTTGCGGGTTGCACTCAATCGACGACGGAATCTCCAGCGCCGGTGGAATCGGTGCCTGTGGAATCGGTGCTGGTATCCTTGGCCTCGACGATGCGGGTCATCAGCGTGACGAGTTGCGCCTGTTCCGCCGGCGGCAAATCCTCCAGCGTGCGCAGATGCGCGCGTTCCGCCTTTTCGTCGATGCGGTCGAGCAGGTCGCGGCCTTCATCGGTCAGGCCGGTCAGCCGCACGCGCCGGTCCTTGGTCGAGATGCGGCGCCGGATCAGCCCGCGCTTGCGCAGCCGTTCCAGAATGTCGGCCATGTTGGTCTTGTCGATGGCCACCGCCCTGGCCAGCGTGGTCTGGTCCACCGGGCCGATCTGCGACAGCGCGGAGAGCACCGAATACATGATCGGGGTGATCTTCTCCTCGCCGCATTCCTGCAGGAACAGCGCGGTGTGGATCTGGTGCAGGCGGCGGATCAGGAATCCCGGCCGGCCTTGCAGCACCCCGCCGCGCCAGCCCGGTTCCTCGGACGGCGCGGAATTTTTCACAATGGCGGACTCCTCCGTCCGCGCTGTCTTGGCGACAGTCATGATTTGTCCTGTTCTGAACGTGATCGGGTCCACACCATCGGTCACGGATCAGCCCAGCCGCAAGAGGCGTTTCAGCGCCGCGACCAAAAGCGCCAGCCCGTTCAGCGCCTGCGGCTGTGCGGGTGCGGCCTGCCCGCTGGCGCGCGCGGCGATGTTGGCCGCGACATCGGCCAGGATGCGGTCGGCGATCTCCGCCACCAGCGCCGGCCGGCCGAACTGCGCCAGCGGCCCCTTCAACCGGTAGCGCATGGCGAGAGACAGGCGGGAGGCGGTTTCGCCCTCCGCTTTCAGCGCGAAGTTCAGCGCCCCGTCCAGGCTGGAGCGGCTGAGCCGGTCGCGGCCGCTGCCGGCCACCGTGCCGGTCTGCGCCGCCGCATCCAGCTTAATCCGCGCCGAGCCTGCGAAGCTGGCCCGCATCGGCCCCAGTGCGACGACGCAGCGGCCCCGCACGATGTCGTCCTCGACCGGACCGTCCAGCGATGCGCCGGGAATGCAGGCAACCACGGCGGGAATATCGCTCAGCACCGACCAGACCTTGCCGGCGGGCGCCGCCAGCGCGATCTCGCGCGTCAGCTCCACCCCGTCCGCCAGTGCTGTCACGTCCAACAGCGGAAGATCGGCAGCGGGTTCGTCAGCCGGGACCGCTGTGGCCAATATGGAAGAGTTATCCGTTGCCGCCCGGCGCTTGCGCGTCAGGGGCTGAAGTGCAGCCTGCGGCGGATCGTTGGCCAGCACATCGCGGATCGCCTCGACGATGCCGGCGTAGCCGGTGCAGCGGCAGATATTTCCCGACAGTTCCGCACGAATACGCGTTTCGTCGGCGTCGGGCAGGCGGCGCACGATGTCATAGGCGGTGGCCAGCATGCCGGGCGTGCAATAGCCGCATTGCAGGCCATGATGCTTGGTGAAGGCGGCGCGCAGCCGCGCCATCAGCGGATCGGCCTCGAAGCCTTCGATGCTGCGCACATCGGCGCCCTCACACGATGTGGCAAAGGTGATGCAGGAGCGCACCGGCCTTCCATCGACATAGAGCGTGCACGCGCCGCACACGCCCTGCTCGCAGCCCAGATGGGTGCCGGTCAGCAGATGATCCTCGCGCAGGAAATCGGCGAGATGGGTGCGCGGCTCCGCCGGCTTCGTGACGGTTTCGCCATTCAGTGTCAGGGTGATCTCTTGCAGGCTCATCTTACTCCTCGCCTTTCGCCTGCATCAGGGCGCGGGTCAGCGCCGTGGCATGCAGCGTCAGTTCCGCTGGCGCGCGGTCGGGCAGTGCCTTGGCCAGCGCCTCGACCGGGCTTACCCGCCCTTCGATCAGCGCCGCCGGATCGTCCAGCAGCAGCGGCTGGCGGCCCAGCGCGCCGACCGCGCAGCGCAGCCCCAACCCGTTCGGGTCGATCAGCACGGCGGCGCTGGCCTTGGCGAATTCGCCGACCTGCCGGCAGAATTTCCAGTAGCCCCAGCGTGCCCCCTTCGACGGGCGCGGCAGGATCACCGCCGTCAGCAACTCATCTGGCCGTAAAGCCGTGGAGAACGGCCCGGTAAGGAAGTCCGCCACCGGCATTTCCCTTACGCCCTCTGGGCCCTGCAACCGCACGGAAACACCCAGCCCGGTCAGCACGATGGGCCAGTCGGCGGCGGGATCGGCATGGGCAAGGCTGCCGCCGATGGTGCCGCGGTTGCGCACCGCGCGGTGGGCGATGTTCGCCGCCGCCGCACGGAGCCAGCCGCCGGTCGGGTCCGGCACTTCGCCATCCTCGATCTCGGCATGGGTGATGGCCGCCCCCAGCAGCACGGCATCGGGCGTTTCCTCGACCGCGCGCAGTTCCGGCAGCAGGGCGATATCGGCCAGATGGCCGGGGCGGGCGAGCCGCAGATTCAGCATCGGCCCCAGCGACTGGTTGCCGGCCATCGGCTTAGCGCCCTCGGCCAGCAGGGAAACGGTACCGGCGATATCGGCGGCGGAGAGATAGTCGAACCGGGCGGGCTTCATTCGGCGGCCATCTTCGGCTGGGCCTCGGCCAGCGCGCGCAGCACGCGTTCCGGCGTCAGCGGAATTTCGTTCACAGCGGCCCCCAGCGGGGCCAGCGCATCATTCACCGCATTGGCGATGGCGGCCGGCGGGCCGATGGCGCCACTCTCGCCAATACCCTTCTGGCCGAACCGGCTGATCGGTGATCGCGTTTCCATGTGCAGGATGCGGATCGGCGGGATGTCGGCGGCCACCGGCAGGTGATAATCCGCCAGGGTGGAGGCCAGCGGCTGGCCGGCGGCATCGAACGGCATCTCCTCGAACAAAGCCGTGCCGATGCCCTGTACCGTGCCGCCATAGACCTGGCCGTCCACGATCATCGGGTTCAGCATGGTGCCGGCATCCTCGACGATCACATAGTCCAGCAACTGGATATGGCCGAGCGAAAGGTCGACGCTGACCACCACCGCATGGCAGGCATAGGAGAAAGTGCCGGTGTCGCGCACCGTCTTGTAGCCCTCGGTCGCCTCCAGCCCACGCGGATCGACATCGTCGGGCAGCAATTGCGGCTTCTGGTACCAGGTGGCCGCCACCTCCGCGATTGAGATCTGGCTTGATCCGGCGCGGGCAAAACCGTCTGCCAGCACCACCTCCTCCGGCTTCGCCTGCATCAGATGCGCGGCGATCTTGCGGATGCGTTCGCCCAGCGCGGCGCAGGCCGTGCCGGTAGCACCGCCGGCCATGACCGCGCAGCGCGACCCCCAGGTGCCGGTCGAATAGGGCGTGTAGGCGGTATCGCCATGCACCAGCTTCACCTTCGCCGGATCGACGCCGATCTCGCTATTGGCGATCTGCGCCAGCGTGGTTTCCAGCCCCTGGCCGTGGCTGTGCACGCCGACGCGCAGTTCCAGCCCGCCATCGGGGGTAAGGCGCGCCGTCGCCTGCTCGAAGCCCGGCACCATCGGGATGCCCCAGCCGGAATAGACCGAGGTGCCATGCGCCCCCTGCTCGCAGAACAGCGCGAAGCCCAGCCCGATGCGCGTATTGCCGGTGGCCTCCGCCTGGCGTTTGCGCACAGCGGGAATGTCGATGGCCTCCACCGCGCGGCGTAGCGCCTCGGGATAGTCGCCGCTGTCGAAATGCTTGTTGGTGATGTTGATGAAGGGCATCTGGTCGGGCCGCACCAGATTGCGCCGGCGGATTTCCTCCTGGCTGATGCCCAGTTCGCGGGCCAGCCCGTCCAGCGTCAGTTCCAGCGCAAAGCACACACCGGTGCGCGCCACGCCCCGGAACGGCAGGATCGGCGGCTTGTTGGTCGCCGCCGCCATGGTGGTGCAGCGGAAGCCGCGCATCTGGTAGGGGCCGGGCAGGATGCTGGGCACCTGCGCCGCCTCCAGGCAGGCCGAGAAGGGGTAGATCGAATAGGCGCCGGAATCGACGATGGCCTTGCAATCGACCGCCAGCAGCTCGCCATCGGCGGCGGCATAACCGGTGATCTCATAGGAATGTTCGCGGCAATTGGCGTTGCCGGTCAGATGCTCCCTGCGGTCCTCCAGCCAGCGGATCGGCCGGTCCAGCTTCATCGCCAGATAGCCGGCGCAGACCTCCTCCGCCAGCAATATGCCCTTGTAGCCGAAGCCGCCGCCGACATCCGGCGCGACGATGCGCACCTGCCCCTGATCGAGGCCCAGACATTCGGCAAGCCCGGTGCGCACCACATGCGGCATCTGCGTCGCGGAATGCAGCGTGAGCATTTCCAGATTGCGGTCCCAGACCGCCAGCACGCCGCGCCCTTCCAGCGGCGCCATGCATTGCCGGGCGGTGCGGTAGCGCCGCGTGACCACGGCGGCAGCATCCTTGATCGCCGCCTCGAAACCGATATCGACGGCGGATTCCAGAAAGGCGTTCTTCTCCCAATGCGCGTGCAACAGGGGTGCGTCGGCATCGCACGCCTTCGTCATGTCGTGGACCGCCGGCAGCTCCTCGAAATCGACCTCGACCAGCTCCGCCAGATCCTCGGCCAGGGCACGGTTCTCGGCCAGGCAGGCGGCGACCGGCTCGCCAACATGGCGCACCTTGCCCTCGGCCAGGATCGGCTGCACCGATCCGCGAAAGCCGGGCAGGCCGGAATCGGCGCGCATGCCCTTCACGCCGATCAGGTCGGCAACGGTATAGACGTGTTGCCCGCCCTCGGCCGGTTTGGTGACACCACGAATACGGGCATGTGCCAGCGGGCTGCGCACGAACGCCATCTCCAGCATGCCGGGCAGCTTCATATCGCCGACAAAGCGGCCCCGCCCACGCAGGAAACGGTCATCCTCCCGCCGCGGCAGGCGCGCGCCGATGCCTTTTCCACTCTCGTTTTGCCCGGACTCCGTCGCCATCGCGGCCCCCTTTCGGCCCCAATCCAGAATCGATCCATCCGGCCTGGCGCGGCTGTCGCCGTACCCCTGACCCTCATGCTGCTTCGCCTTGACAGCCCCTTGACAGTTCGAGGCCGCTGGCACAGCTTTTGAGAAAGAGTTTAAGTACAACGATCCGTATTACAACTTTTTTCCGAAGCGCCGGTGAACTGCCTGTCCGAACACCCCGGACCGCGCTTCGCCCGCAGCCAGCGAGGAGATTTCGATGAGCGAGCAGCCGGTGTATGACACGCTGATCCTGAACGGCACGGTGATCGACCCCGCCGCCGGCCGCAATGGCCGTTACGATATCGCCGTGCAGGATGGAAAGATCGCCGCCATCGCGCCCGACCTCTCACAGGCCCGCGCGAAAGAGACGATCAATGCCGCCGGCCTGCTGGTGCTGCCCGGCATGATCGACACCCACGCCCATGTCTATCAGCATGTCACCGGCAAGTTCGGCCTGAACCCGGACATGGTCGGCGTGCGCTCCGGCGTCACCACGCTGGTCGATCAGGGCGGCCCCAGCTGCATGACCATCGGTGGCTTCCGCAATTATGTGTCGGAGCCGGCGGCCAGCCGCGTGCTGTGCTTCATATCCGCCTATCTGGTGGGCGGGCTGGAAGGCCATCTCTACCCGGACCTCTACGGGCCGAACGGCGTGAATGTCCAGCATACGGTACGCGTCGCCCGGCAGAATCTGGATCTGGTGAAGGGCATCAAGGCGCATGCCGAGATCGGCGGCCAGTCGCGCTGGGGGATCGAGGTCATCAAGCTGGGCAAGCAGATTTCCAGCCAGCTCGATTTGCCGCTCTATATCCATCTGGGCCAGCTCTGGCCGACTGCCGAGTCGGCGCCGATCCCCGACCCGGACGAGCTGATCCGCGAGCTGGTGCCGATCATGGAGCCGGGCGACATCCTGGCCCACCCCTTCACCCGGCATCCCGGCGGCTTCGTCTCCGATACCGGCGAAGTCCACCCGATCCTGCTGGAGGCGGTCCATAATCGCGGCGTGCGCGTCGATGTCGGCCATGGCTCGCATTTCAGCTTCGCCGCCGCCCGCAAGGTGCTGGAGGCCGGCGTGGTGCCGTTCACGCTGGGCGCCGACATGCATGGCTATAATGTGCAGGTGCCGAACTCCAACGAGGACAGCGACCGCACCGGCAACCCGTTCTTCGGCGTTGCCCCGTTCAACCTGACCATCGCCATGACCGAGCTGCTGCATCTCGGCCTGTCGCTGGAACAGGTGGTGGCGATGGTGACGGCGAACCCGGCCACCATGCTGCGCATGGAAGACAGCCTGGGCACGCTGCAGCCGGGCCGCGAGGCCGATATCAGCGTGCTGAAGCTGGAGAGCGGCCGATTCCTTCTGTCCGACAATACCGGCGAGGAAGTGGTCAGCGAGAAGCTGCTGCGCCCGGTCTTCTGCCTGCGCGCCGGCACGCGCTTCGACGCCGATTCCTTCTTCGTGCCGGACGCCATCGCGGCGTAGAGGGAAAGGCGCCAAGAGCGCTCTTCGCAGATCACCGCCATTTATTTTCAGACGCCAGCCGTCCCACACTCTCTGTCACCCCCGAGCTTGACCCGGCAATGACAAGGGAACAGCCGGAAGCCAGGCTGACAATCAGGCAAAAAAATGCCGGCAACCCATTGGATTGCCGGCAAGTTGAACAGGGAGGCTTCACGTCTGGGAGACGCGGGTTCCGGAGAACCCTGATGCTGCAACGCAACATCGAAGTGACTAAGATTTATGCTCTCGCTTGCCGAAATTCCATGCATAAATTCTCACGCCCGTCATGCACCAGTTGCATGACCCTGTCTTAAGTATTGCAAAAACATTAATACGAAATGCTTTGCATCCGAGGCAGGCGATGCCGCGTCACCAGCATCTGGAAAGCGAAACGGCGGAATCTGCGTTCCGTTCCCGCCCTTTAGCGACTTTTTCGCCTAGAATTGCTGGTTCGCGACGTTCTGCAGCAGGAATTCGCGCAGCACGGTGATGCGCTTGGAATTGCGCAGCTCCTCCGGATAGACGAAATAGGCCGGCACCTGTGGCCCCTCGACTTCCGGCAGCACCTGCTTCAGCTCGGTATCCTGCCGCACCATATAGTCCGGCAGGGCCGCGATGCCGATGCCGGTCAGGCAGGCGCGGTAGATCGCATAGTAATTGTTCACCGTTAGCGCCGGCAGCGTGGCCACGCCGCTCTCACGCCGCGTCAGATGCAGCAGCCAGTTGGCATCCGGGAACGGCAGATGGCTGCGTTCGCCATAGATGATCAGCCGGTGCTTGCCCAGCTCCGCCGCCGACTTCGGCTCGCCGAACTGCTCCAGATAGGCGGGCGAGGCGTAGAGGCGGAAATGGATGTTCATCAGATGGCGCTGGATCAGGTCCGGCTGGCGCGGCGGCGCCATGCGGATCGCCACATCGGCCTCGCGCATCGACAGATCCAGCTCGTTATCGTCCACCAGCAGGGTGACGGCGATCTCCGGATAGGCGTCGATGAAGCTCTTGATGTTCGGCGTGAGCCAGGTCGAGCCGAAGGCCACCGTGGTGGTGATCTTCAGCGGCCCCTTGGGCTTCTCCCGCCCCTCCGCCAGCATCGCCTCGGTCATCGCCAGCTTGGAGAAGATCTCCCGCGTGGTGCGGTAGAGGATCTCGCCCTGTTCGGTCAGGATCAGGCCGCGCGCATGGCGATGGAACAACGGCACACGCAGCCGCTCCTCCAGCCCGCTGATCTGGCGGCTGACGGCCGACTGGCTCAAATTCAGTGTTTCTCCGGCATGCGTGAAGCTGCCGGCTTCCGCTACCGCGTGGAAGACGCGCAGTTTATCCCAATCCATGGCTGGATGATGACGACCTGATTACAGGAACGCAACAGAAACCGTTACGCCCCAAGGGTTTGGCCAAGGGTTTTGGCGGAATGACTGCGCGAGCGTATCGTTACTGCGCGGCCACGGTGGCTGCCTGTCCAACGGTATCATGCTCCTGCGCCGCCAGAAAGCGTTCCGCCTCCAGCGCCGCCATGCATCCCATTCCGGCCGCGGTGACCGCCTGGCGGAACACCTTGTCCTTCACATCGCCCGCCGCATACACGCCGGGAATGCTGGTCGCCGTCGAATCAGGCCGGGTGATGATATAGCCTTCAGAATCCATGTCCAGCTTGCCCTTGAACAGGCTGGTCGCCGGATCGTGGCCGATGGCGACGAAGAAGCCCTCGGCGGCGAGCGTGCGCTCGGTCCCGTCCTCGGTGCTCTTCAGCCGCAGGCCGGTCACCTGGTTCGGGTTCTCGGTGCCCAGCACCTCCTCCACCGTGTGATTCCAGATCACCGCGACCTTGGGATTGCGGAACAGCCGGTCCTGCATGATCTTCTCGGCGCGCAAGCTGTCGCGGCGATGGATCAGCGTCACCTTGCTGGCATGGTTGGTGAGGTAGATCGCCTCTTCCACCGCGGTGTTGCCGCCGCCGACGATGGCAACCTCCTTGCCGCGGAAGAAGAAGCCGTCGCAGGTGGCGCAGGCCGACACGCCGCCGCCCTGGAACTTCTTCTCCGACTCGAGACCCAGCCAGCGCGCCTGCGCGCCGGTCGCGATCACCAGCGTCTCGGCGATATAGACATCCCCGGAATCCGCCGTGGCGCGGAATGGCCGGCGGCTGAAATCCACATCGGTGATGATGTCGAAGATGATCTCGGTGCCGACATGGCGCGCCTGCGCCTCCATCTGCTCCATCAGCCAGGGGCCCTGGATGACGTCAGCGAAGCCCGGGTAATTCTCCACATCGGTGGTGATGGTCAGCTGCCCGCCCGGCTGCAGCCCCTGCACCATGATCGGGCTGATATTGGCGCGCGCGGCATAGATGGCGGCGGTGTAACCGGCCGGGCCGGACCCGATGATGAGGAGCTTGGTGTGCTTTTCCGTGGGCATGATGGCAACCTTGTTGAGGGATAGCCCCAACATAGGCGGACCTGACGCATGAGACAATAAGGCGGCGGCACCGAAATGCCACCGCCTTGCCCTTAATGGATCACACGAACGAACCGCCTGACAGGAAATCGCCGGTATCGAGGGTGGAGACGCCCATCACCGTGATGATGGCCGGCCTCGGCCCGTCCACCGTCAGCGTCACGCCGCCGTCGATTGCCGTCTGCGTATTGAGGACAGCCTCGATATCAGACACACCCTGAATGGCGATGCGGTCGAAGCCGTCTTCGAAGTCGGTGATGGTCGGGCGCAGCAATGCACCAGGGTTACGCGCATCATAGCCGCGCACCACGAACACGTCCGACCCGCCGCCGCCGACCATGGTGTCGATGCCGAGGCCGGCATAGAGCGTGTCGTTGCCCGCCCCGGCATTGATGTAGTCCAGCCCCTTGCCGGCGCGCAGCTCGTCATTGCCGGAACCGCCCAGGATGGTGTCGCCCTGGTTGCCGCCATTCACGGTGCTGTTCCCGGTGCCGGCCACATCGATATAGTCGCTGCCGAAACCTGCCACGATGGAATCGCTGCCGCCCCCGCCGGTGATGGCATTGTCCGCATCATTGCCGGTGATGGTGTCGTTGCCGCTGCCGCCGGTCGCGTTCTCGATGGTCACGCCATAGGCGATGCGCACGGTCGAGGATTGATAGACATAGTCGGCAATGCCGTCGCCATAGATCTGGATCGGCGCGCCCAGGGAACTCCAGTTGCCCGCCGTCAGGTCGATCAGCACCGATTGACTGCCGGTGGCGACGAGGGTGTCGGTACCGCCAGCATCCCAGATCGTCTCGTAATAGCTGCCATTGGCGGCAAAGCTGTAGGTGCTGTCGCCGCTGTTGTGGCTGGCATTCGCGCCATAGAGCGCCTGGATCGTCAGGATGTCGTAGGCCATCGGGGTCGATGGCTCGAGCACGTTGTAGGTGCTCTGATTGCCGTCGAGCGCGCTGTAGGACATTACCGAATTGGCCGAGTCGTCCTCGGCCAGCGACAGGGTCATGCCATTGTCGCCGCCTTCGAACGGGTGCTTCAGCCCCAGCGCGTGGCCGATCTCATGCACCAGCGTCGAGAAATTGTAGGTACCGGCGCTCCAATCAGAATCGTTGGCATATGTCGGGTTGATCCAGACATCGCCGGCATTCGGCCAATAGCCAGGATAATAGGCATAGGCGGCCGATCCATCCATCTCGTAGCCAGTGAAAGCGAAGCGCATGGTGCCGACATTGCTGGAGGTCTCCGCGACCTCGACAAACTGGATGTTGGCAACGTCACTCCAGCTTTCCAGCGCGGCGCGTACGGCGTCCTGCTGCCAGTCGTTCAGCGGCGCGAAACCCGGATCCCATGGTTCGGAATCATTCTGCTCGTAAACGCTGGTTCCCCAGAAACTGCCGTAACCCGCGAAGGAATAGGTGATGACGGTAGCGGAAGCAGAAGAACTCTCGCTGAGCCAGTAGTAACCGCCAATCAGGCTGTCAATGCGGTAATCACCACTGTTGCTCGCGTCTTCATAGTAAAATCCGCTCTGATTCGGTGCCGGCATCAATCCCCCCTCCTTCAGCCAGAGAAGGATACATCACCAGCAAGACCTTGCCGACAGGAAAGCCGTCAGCCGGCCTTGCTCAGCAGGAAAAGTCCCTGTTCGCCGAACAGGTTGGCGCGCCAGCCGGTGCCGGAGATGCCGGGCAGCGGCCGGCCGCCGAGATCCAGCGCCAGGCCGCGCTCGATCTCGATGCCAAGCTCCCCGCACAGCTCGACGAAGTCGGCGATGGTGCACAGATGGATGTTCGGCGTGTCGAACCAGGCATGCGCCAGCGCGCCGGTCACCGGCATCCGGCCATGCGTCAGCAGATGCCGGCGCACCCGCCAGTGCCCGAAATTCGGGAACGAGACGATGGCCCGCTTGCCGATGCGCACCAGCTCCGCCAGCACGCGCTTGGGATTATAGGTCGCCTGCAGCGTCTGGCTGAGGATCGCATAGTCGAAGATGCCGGCCGGGAAATCCGCCAGGTCGGTGTCGGCATTGCCCTGGATCACCGACAGGCCGCGCGTCACGCTGGCGTTCACGCCGGCCTGGCTGATCTCGATGCCGCGCCCGTCCACCTGCTTCTCGCGCCACAGGCAGTCCAGCAGGTCGCCATCGCCGCAGCCGATATCCAGCACGCGGCTGCCCGGCGCCACCATGTCGGCGATAAGCCGCAGATCGACGCGCAGGGGCGCGGTGCGAATTGGTGTCTGCTTCATACCAGCCCGCCTTCGCCCAACCCGCGATGTTCGGCGCAGCCCTTCAGGAAGCCGCCCAGCACAGCGAACATTTCCGGTTCCTCCAGCAGGAAGGCGTCATGGCCCTTGTCGCTCTCGATCTCGCAGAAGCTGACATTGGCGGCGACCGCGTTCAGCGCATGCACCACGGCGCGGCTTTCCGGCGTCGGGAACAGCCAGTCGGAGGTGAAGGAAACCAGGCAGAAGCGCGTCTTCGTGCCCTTGAAGGCATTGGCCAGCACGCCGCCATGCTCATAGGCCAGGTCGAAATAATCCATCGCCCGGGTGAGATAGAGGTAGGAGTTGGCGTCGAACCGGTCCACGAAGCTGGAGCCCTGATAGCGCAGGTAGCTTTCCACCTGGAAATCGGCGTCGAACCCATAGGTGATCGCCTGCCGGTCCTGCAAATTGCGGCCGAACTTGCGGTGCAGCGCCGGCTCCGACAGATAGGTGATGTGCGCCGCCATGCGCGCCACCGCCAGCCCGCGCACCGGCCTGACCTGATGGCTGGCATAATCGCCGCCACGCCAGTCCGGGTCGGCGATGATCGCCTGCCTTCCGACCTCGTGGAAGGCGATGTTCTGCGCCGAGTGGCGCGCCGCGCCGGCAATCGGAATGGCGCAGAAGACCCGCTCGGAATAGCTCGCCGCCCATTCCAGCACCTGCATCGCGCCCATCGAGCCGCCGATGACGCAGAACAGCGTGTCGATGCCCAGATGGTCGATCAGCCGCGCCTGCGCGCGCACCATGTCGCCCACCGTGATGACCGGCAGGGTGAGGCCATAGGGCTTGCCGGTCGCCGGATCGATGGAGGCCGGGCCGGTCGAGCCCATGCAGCCGCCCAGCACGTTGGAGCAGATGATGAAATGCCGCGCGGGGTCGAGCGGCTTGCCCGGCCCGATCATGCTGGTCCACCAGCCTTCCTTGCCGGTCACCGGGTGCGGTTCGGCGCAGAACTGGTCCCCGGTCAGCGCATGGCAGACCAGCACCGCGTTGGACCGGTCGGCATTCAGCGTGCCATAGGTCTGGTAGGCGATGGTCACCGGCGCCAGATCGACGCCGCACTCCAGCTTCAGCGGCGCGTCCGTCCCGATGACGAAGCTGTGGCCAGGCAAAGCGCGGCCTTCCGCACTCACCGGACGGGCCGGCGCGTCGTGGGACGTTTCCGCATTCGTGGCGTTGGCCATGATCCGCTGCACCCGCTACCCTTGCGAAACAAAAGTGCCGATTGCTACGGACCGCCGGCACTCTCTGTCAATGTTTTCTTTGATTTTGGGTACGCTGCGGACTAAATCTAGCCGCTTGTCGCGAGCCCGTGAGAATCCATGACCCTGACCGCACCGACCATCGACCAGAACGAGCTTGAAGCGCTGCGCCGCGAGATCGATTCGCTCGACCGCGAGATGCACACGCTGCTGATGCGCCGATTCGAGGTGACGGGCCGGGTCGCGGCGCTGAAGCGCAGCCAGCAGAGCGCCAATAACTGGCGGCCGGGCCGGCAGGCGCAGCTGCTGCGCGCGCTGGTCAGCCGCCACAATGGCAACTGCCCGGATGCCGCGCTGGTGCGCGTCTGGCAGGAGATCATGGGCGCCTCGCTGGCGCTGCAGGGCAGCTTCTCGGTCGGTATCTTCGCCGACAAGGCCGGCGAACTGTGGAACCTGGCGCGCGATCATTTCGGCAGCTACATCGCCATGACCGAGCAGGACAGCGCGGACGCGCTGGTCAGTGCCGTGGCCGGCGGCGACCTGTCCGTCGCCGTGGTGCCGGCACCGCTGCAAGGCGAGGCGTCGCCCTGGTGGCTGGCCCTGACGGAACAGAAGGATATCCGCGCCGTCGCCCGGCTGCCGCTGTTCGACACGCCGAACCGCCGCGATACACAGGGCGGCGATGCCTTCGCGCTGGCCCGCCTCGATGTCGAGGAGACCGGCGAGGACCGCACGCTGCTAGCGGTGCTGGCCGCTGCCGATGCAAGCGACAAGGCGGTCCTTACGGCGCTCGGCGAAACGGGCCGCATTCTCGCATCTGCCGATATGCAGGACGGGCGATGGCGACTGGTCGAGATCGACCGTTTCATCGCCCCCGATGCCAGCCTCCCCCTGCCCTCCCCGCTTATCCATCGATATTGCCATCTCGGCTGCTATGCCGCGCCCTATACCACGCCCCATCAGGGCTGATACGCCGCGCCAAGCGCCTCGAGATTTTTCCCCGTTCCTGCTTTACAGTCCGCAACCCAACCAACTGCCAGGTGTCCCATGTCGCTGCCGCAGCCGCGTCCCGGTGTCCTTACCCTGAAGCCCTACGTCGCCACCCACGGCAAGACGACGCAGCAGCGCGTCATCAAGCTGTCGGCGAACGAGGGCGCGCTCGGCCCCAGCCCGAAGGCGGTCGAGGCGTATAAGAGCGTGGCGGCCGATCTGCACCGATATCCCGAGGGCGGCTCCGGCACGCTGGCCCATGCGATTGCGAAGAAGCACGGGCTGGACGAGGCGCGGGTGATCTGCGGCAACGGCTCGGACGAGCTGATCGAGGTCATCGTGAAGGCCTTCGCCGGCGTCGGCGACGAGGTGATCTACACCCAGTACGGCTTCCGCATGTTCCCGATCACCACGCAGTCGCTGGGGGCAACCCCGGTGATGGCGCCGGAGAAGGATTTCCACGTCGATATCGAGGCGATCCTGGAGAAGGTGACGGAGCGGACGAAGATTGTCTTCCTGGCCAACCCGAACAACCCGACCGGCAGCTACAACACGGTCGAGGAAGTGAAGAGCCTGCACGCCAGGCTGCCGGAGAATGTCGTGCTGGTGCTGGACGCGGCCTATGCCGAGTTCGTCAGCAAGAACGATTACTCCGCCGGGATCGAGATGGTGGAGAATGCGCAGAATGTCATCATGATGCGCACCTTCTCCAAGCTCTATGCAATGGCCGGCCTCCGGCTCGGCTGGTGTTATGGCTCGGCCTATCTGATCGACATCCTGAAGCGGGTGCGCGGCCCCTTCAACGTGAACCTGGCGGCGCAGGCCGCCGGCATCGCCGCGCTGGAGGATACTGCCTTCCAGGAGAAGGCCCGCGCGCATAACGAGAAGATGGTGCCCTGGACGCAGGACGCCTTTGCCAAGCTGGGGCTGGAGTGCGTGCCGACGGTCGCCAATTTCTTCCTGGTGCGGTTCCCGTCCGATCCGGCGAAGAATGCCGACGCGGCGCTGGCCTTCCTGAACAGCCGCGGCATCCTGGTGCGCGAAATGCGCAGCTATAGCCTGCCCGACTATCTGCGCTTCTCGGTGGGTACCGAGGAGGAAATGAAGATCGTCGTGGACACGCTGGCAGAGTTTTTGACATGAGCATGCAAGAGAACACCCCCCAAGAGAACACCCCTGGGACCGAACCCGTCTTCAACCGCATTGCGCTGATCGGCGGCGGGCTGATCGGGTCGTCGCTGGCCTGGGCGTCACGCAAGAAGGGCCTGGCCCGGCATGTCGCCGTCACCTCGCGCAGCGCGGCAACACGCCAGCGGATCGCGGAGCTGGGCTTCGCCGATTCGTTGCATGAAGACATAAAGGGCGCGGTGACCGACGCCGAGCTGGTCATCGTCTGCACGCCGGTTGGCGCCTGCGGGGCGGCGGCCGAGGCGATGGCGCCCTATCTGAAGCCCGGCGCCATTGTCACCGATGTCGGCTCGGTGAAGCAGGCCGTGGTGCGCGACATGGGGCCGCATATCCCCGAGGGCGTGCATTTCATCCCCGGCCACCCGATCGCCGGTACCGAGCATTCCGGCCCGGACGCCGGCTTCGCCGAGCTGTTCGAGGGGCGCTGGTGCATCCTCACCCCACTGCCCGGCGGCGATCCGGCGGCCACGGCGAAACTGCGGCGGTTCTGGGAAGGGGCCGGCAGCATGATCGAGGAGATGGATGCCGAGCATCACGACAAGGTGCTGGCCATCACCTCGCATCTGCCGCATCTGATCGCCTACACCATCGTCGGCACGGCGGTCGGGCTGGAGGAAAGCACGAAGAACGAGGTCATCAAATTCTCCGCCTCGGGCTTCCGCGACTTCACCCGCATCGCCGCCTCCGATCCGGTGATGTGGCGCGACATCTTCCTGAACAACCGGGAAGCCGTGCTGGAGATGCTGCAACGTTTCTCCGAGGACATCACCCATCTGCAGCGGGCGATCCGCTGGGGCGAGGCCGACACGCTGGAACAGATGTTCACCCGCACCCGTGCCATCCGCCGCGGCATCATCGAGGCCAAGCAGGCGTAAGCCGGCAAAAAACAACCGACGCCCCACCATCTACTCCGGTCGTCACCCCCGCACTTGTTGCGGGGGTCCAGGCCTCGGCTCGATGGATGTCAGTCGAGCAGGCTGAGAACCCTGGATTCCCGGCACCCATGGGGCTTGGGGCCGGGAATGACGTCTGGTGAAATGGCGTGGCCTGCGCCGTTCTCCCCGCATCCCTACTCCGGCAGCAGGTCGGCGAAGAAGTCGTTGCCCTTGTCATCCATGATGATGAAGGCGGGGAAGTTCTCGATCTCGATGCGCCAGACCGCTTCCATGCCAAGCTCGGGATATTCCAGCAGCTCGACCTTCTTGATGCAGTCCTGCGCCAGCCGCGCGGCAGAGCCGCCGATCGAGCCGAGATAGAAGCCGCCATAGGTCTTGCAGGCGTTCTTCACCTGGGCCGAGCGGTTGCCCTTGGCCAGCGAGATGAAGCTGCCGCCATTCTTCATCATGATCTCGGCATAGGAATCCATGCGCCCCGCCGTGGTCGGGCCGAACGAGCCGGAGGCATAGCCCGCCGGCGTCTTGGCCGGGCCGGCGTAATAGATGATGTGTTCCTTGAAATAATCCGGCAGGCCCTCGCCGCTGTCGATCCGCTCCTTCATCTTGGTATGCGCCAGATCGCGCGCGACGATCATCGGGCCGGAGAGCGACAGCCGCGTCTTGATCGGGTACTGCGAGAGCTGCTTGCGGATTTCCGCCATCGGCCGGTTCAGATCGACCTGGACCACCTCGCCGCCCAGCTTGTCGTCGGTGACTTCCGGCAGGTACTTCTCGGGATGGCGCTCCAGCGCCTCCAAGAACACGCCTTCCCTGGTGATCTTGCCGACAGCCTGGCGGTCGGCGGAGCAGGAAACGCCAAGGCCGATCGGCACCGAGGCGCCATGGCGCGGCAGCCGGATGACGCGCACATCATGGCAGAAATACTTGCCGCCGAACTGCGCGCCGATGCCCATCTGCCGGGTCATCTCCAGCACCTTCGCCTCGGCTTCCAGATCGCGGAAGGCATGGCCGGTCTCGCTGCCCTGGGTCGGAAGCCCGTCGAGATAGCGCGCCGAGGCCAGCTTCACCGTCTTCATATTCAGCTCGGCCGAGGTGCCGCCGATGACGATGGCCAGGTGGTAGGGCGGGCAGGCCGCCGTGCCCAGCGTCTTGATCTTCTCCTCCAGGAAGCCGAAGAGCTTCTCCGGGTTCAGCACCGCCGGCGTCTGCTGATAGAGGAAGGCCTTGTTGGCCGAACCGCCGCCCTTGGCCATGAACAGGAATTTGTAGGCGTCGCCCTCGGTGGCGTAGATCTCGATCTGCGCCGGCAGGTTGGAGCCGGTGTTCTTCTCCTTGAACATGCTCAAGGGGGCCAGCTGGCTGTAACGCAGGTTGGTCTCGGTATAGGTTTTGAACACGCCGCGCGCGATGGCCGCCTCGTCGCCGCCGCCGGTCCACACCTTCTGGCCCTTCTTGCCCATGATGATGGCGGTGCCGGTATCCTGGCACATCGGCAGCACGCCGCCGGCCGAGATGTTCGCCGTCTTCAGCAGGTCGAAGGCGACATATTTGTCGTTGGGCGAGGCTTCCGCATCATCCAGGATGGCGCGCAGCTGCGCCAGATGGCCGGGACGCAGCAGATGCGAGATGTCCTTGAACGCCTCATCGGTCAGCAGGGTGAGCGCCTGTGGGTCGACCTTCAGGATCTCCGTGCCGTCCAGCGTGGCGGTGGAGACGAAGTCGTCGGTGAGCTTGCGGTAGGGGGTGTTGTCCTCCCCCAGCGGGAACATGTCCTGATAGACGAAATCGACCATGGGGCGTTGCCTCGATCTGCTGGTGCCGGGCGGCGCTTCGGCGGCCCGCCTTGCTGTTCTGGGTTCGGCGCAACAGGTAGCAGGCGGGACAGGCAAAATCCAGTGGCCCGCGCAGCTTCCCCGCCTATCCCGCCTGCGCTGCTGCCATGCGCAGCTCACCCAGCGCCTGCCGCACGATGCGGAAGGACGAGTTCAGGAACAGCCCGGCCATCAGCGACGCCACGATCAGATCCGGCAGCGCGCTGCCGGTGCCGAACACACCCAGCGCCGCCACGCAGACCAGCACATTGCCGATGGCGTCGTTGCGCGAGCATTGCCAGACCGAGGCGACATTGGCATCGCCATCGCGCCAGCGATACAGCAGCACCGCGCTGACCACATTGGCGGCCAGCGCCAGCAGCCCGATGGCGCCCATGGTGAACGGCTCCGGTGGCGATCCGTCGAACAGCCGCCACAGTGCCAGCGCCAGCACGCCCGTCCCCATCAGCCCGAGGCTTCCCCCCTTCAGCAGCGCGACGCGGGCACGGGTCTCCGCCGCCCGGCCGATGGCCCAGAAGGAAATGCCGTAGGTCGCCGCATCCATGGCGAAATCCAGCGCATCGGCATAGAGCGCGACCGATCCGGCCACGGCGCCGGCCGCCACTTCGACCGCGAACATCGCCGCGTTGATCGCCAGCACGATCAGCAACACCCGGCGGTAGGCCGGCGTGGCGCCATCGAACATCCCGCCATGGTCATGTCCATGATCGTGCCCCCCATGGTCGTGCGAAGGACCGCAACAGCCGCTCATCTTTCCATCCTCTTGCAATAGCCGCCCTCTTGCATCTGCCGCAGGGGCTTCGCATCTGAAGATGAGAGCTACAGTCGTTTGAGCTTCAAGGGGAAAAAATGACCAGCTATGGAATCCGCGAAATTGCGCGCGAGGCCGGCTGCAACGAGCAGACGGTGCGCTGGTACGAGGAACAGGGCCTGCTGCCGGCGGTCGGGCGCACGGCGGGCGGGCAGCGCCGCTATGACGAGCGCCACCGCAAGCAGCTGGGTTTTCTGCGCCATGCGCGGGAGCTGGGGTTTTCGCTGGAGACGATCCGCGAGTTGCTGACGCTCTACAGCACGCCCGAGGAATCCTGCGCCGCCGCCGACGGGATCGCCACCCGGCACCTGGCCGATGTCCGGCACAAGATCGCGCGGCTGCAGGCGCTGGAGGAAGAGCTGGTCCGCATGATTGCGGAATGTGCGGGCGGCCGCATTGCCGAATGCCGGGTCATCGAGACGCTGTCCGACCACAGCCATGGCCATTGCCTCGCGCAGGATCACCTCACCGCCGGCCATCAGGTCGCAGAGCAAATACCTCAGTAAAACAACGGCTTGCGGCGATCCGACCGGGGCCGGCACAGCAGCGCCAGCAGCACACCGGGCACGGCCAGCACGACAAAGGCCGGCAGCAGCAGCACGGAGACGATACCGGGGTCCCAGATCGAGGGATGCAGATAGCGCTGCACCACGGCCTGCAGCAGATTGAGGCTGCCGACATCAAGCTGGAACCAGAGCTGGCCGGCAGGGCGCGGCATGAACTGGCCGGAGTCGAGTGCCGCCAGCACATCGGCCCCGATCACCGCAACTGCGGCCAGAATCAGCACCCACCCCAGGACTTGACCGACGATACGCATGATTTTCCAATCGCGGAAGACTGGAGTAGTGTGCCGTTAACCCCCTGCGGCGGCAATGATTCATTGGGGCGCGGCCGGCCGCATAACGGTTTCGTGACGGCCCGTGACGCGCGCTTCCGGCACCATAAGCGGAAGATTGCCTCCGGCGCGTATCGGCCATTGCATCCGGGGGCGCTCTCGGCTAGGTTGCGGCGCTTCCAAAACGGGTGCGCTCCGGCGCGCGCCGTCAGGCCGGAGGGATGGCCGAGTGGTTGAAGGCGCACGCCTGGAAAGTGTGTAAGGGTTAATAGCTCTTCGCGGGTTCGAATCCCGCTCCCTCCGCCAGTTTTCTTTTAATTTATCAACGTCACCATTTATTTTTTCGGATGGGAGTTTCACCCATCCTGCTCCTCATCCTGCTGACTTCACCATAATGGCGGTATCGTTCCCTACGACACCGCGTCATTTCTGGAAAACATAGCTGCCGGGCGCATCCCCCAGCGGCTTGTAGCCCTTGCGCGCGGCCCCCATCGGCGGCGGCGGCACGCGCTCCTCGCCGGAATTGGCCGCCAGCCAGCGCGACCATGCCGGCCACCAGGAGCCCTCCTGCAGCGCCGACGCCTTCAGCCACTCGTCGGGGCCGATATAGGGATCGGCGTCGCGGTGCAGCGCGATGCGATAATGCCGGTGGGAATGGCCGGGTTCGCTGACGATGCCGGCATTGTGCCCGCCGCTGGTCAGCACGAAGGTGATGTCCGTGTCGGTGATCTGGTGCAGCTTGTACACCGACCGCCAGGGGGCGACATGGTCGCGCTCGGTGCCGACGACAAACATCGGCGCACGGATGTTCTGCAGCGCGGCGGCGCGCCCTTCCACCATGAAGCAACCGGCGGCCAGTTCATTGCCGAGATAGAGGCGCTGCAGATATTCCGCATGCATCCGGTAGGGCATGCGCGTCGAATCCGCGTTCCACGCCATCAGGTCATTCATCGGCGTACGCTCGCCCATGAGATAGTCGTGAACATGGCGCGACCAGACCAGATCGTTGGTGCGCAGCAGCTGGAAGGCGCCGGCCATCTGATCTTCCGAGAGATAGCCCCGGTTCCACATCATGCTCTCGAGGAAATGCATCTGGCTGTGGTCGATGAACAGCGCCAGTTCGCCCGGTTCAGTGAAGTCGGTCTGCGCGGCCATGAGGGTGATCGTGGCCAGACGATCATCCGGGCCATGCGCCGCCCCATGCGCCATGGCGGCCGCGGCAATGGCCAAAAGGGTTCCGCCGAGGCAATAGCCCGCCGCGTGGACCTTGCGGCCGGGCAGGATGGCGGCGATGGCGTCAAGCGCCTCCATCACCCCCATGCGGCGGTAATCGTCCAGGGAGAGATCGCGGTCGGCGGCGGTCGGATTGCGCCAGGAGACGCAGAACACCGTATGGCCCTGCTCCACCAGATAGCGGATCAGTGAATTGTGCGGCGACAGGTCGAGAATGTAATATTTCATGATCCAGGCCGGCACGATCAGCACCGGCTCCGCCAGCACGGTCTCCGTCGCTGGCGCATACTGGATTAGCTCGATCAGGTGGTTGCGGAACACCACCTTGCCCGGTGTCGCCGCGACATCCCGGCCAACCGCGAATTTCTCCGCGCCCGCAGGCGGCTGGTTGGTGGCCAGGCGGGTGATGTCCTCCTGCCAGTTCTGCCATCCCCGCAGGAAATTGGCGCCGCCGGTCTCGATGGTCTTGCGGATCACCTCGGGATTGGTGAAAGGCAGGTTAGAGGGCGAGACGGTATCGAGCAGCTGGCGCGCGATGAAGGACACCACATTCTCGTGATGCGGGCTGACGCCCGGCACCTCATGCGTGACGTTGTGCCACCATTGCTGGGCCATCAGAAAAGACTGGGCATAGAAGCAGAAGGGCGGCTGGCGCCAGATATCGTCCCGGAACCGGCTGTCGCCCGGCAACGGTTCGATACAGGGCGGCGTGTCGGGATGCATGCCGGCCATCAGCAGCCAGGCATAGAGGCGCGCCGTCTTGCGCATCGCCTTGTCGATCAGTTCCAGGCGTTTTCCCGGCGCCGAGGCAAGGTGGATCGACCAGTCGAAATAGGCCAGCGCTACCGCTGCCGGGGAAATGCCGCCGGTCACCCGGGCGCTCAGCGCCTCGCGTATCCGGTCAATCGCGCGGAAAGCCTCGCTGCCGAGGCCTTCGTCGGGGTCAGGCCCAGTAAAAACCGGACGATGTCCGTCGCTCTTGTCCTGCATGATCTCCAAAGCCTTTTTGCATCGCAGCATACCCAGCTACCTGCCGGCCGCGTAAAGCATAGAGAAAATATTGCTGCGCGCAGTTGAGCTAGATCAATGCGTAATTTTGCTGCACTGCCAAAATAAGCACCTTGGTCTTCTTGGAAAGGAGTCACGCCATGTCTAGCGACAAGACTGCCGCCCCGAAGCAAGCGCCGGCCTTCCCGCCCTTCGCCTTCGGCACCGACTGGATGAAATCCCTGTCGGATACTCCCCTGCAATTGTGCGACGAGATGCTGAGCTTCACGGCAAAGCGCCTGCGCGCACAGGCCGACCACATGCAGTCGCTGGCGAAATGCCGGAACCCGTCCGAGCTTCTCGAGCGGCAGACGGCGTTCTTTCGCGGCGCCATGGAAGATTATGCCAGCGAAGCGACGAAATCGGCAAAACTGATGCAGGACGCCACGCAGCTGCCCCCGCAGGCATAAGCGGGAACCATGCCTGATATGACCTGACGCCGGCGGTTCCACTCAACGGGATCGCCGGCATCTGTCATTCTGCTTTCTTCTTTTGACTCAGATGAGGCCTGCCGATGGGTGCCTGGACAAAACGATCATCGATCCTGCTGGTGGCCGTGCTGCTCGCCCTCGGCGGCGGATATGTCGCCTGGCAGAAGCTGGCCGATGGCGGACTGCCGGAGGGCATCGCCAGTGGCAATGGCCGCATCGAGGCGGTGGAGATCGACGTTTCCACCAAGGCCCCTGGCCGCATCGCGGAGATTCTCGTCAATGAGGGGGATTTCATCGAGGCCGGCCAGGTGCTGGCGCGCATGGACACAACGCAACTGGAGGCGCAGCGCCGGCAGGCCGAGGCACAGCTGCAGCGCGCGCGGATCGGCATCGACACGGCGAAAAGCCTGGTGGTGCAGCGCGAGGCGGAGCGCGCCGCGGCGCTGGCCATCATCGCCCAGCGCTAGGCACAGCTCGACGCCGCTACCAGCAAGCTCGAACGCTCCGAACAGCTCGCCCAGCGCGGCAATGTCTCCCGCCAGGTTCTGGACGACGACCGCGCCGCCACCCAGGGCGCCCAGGCAGCGCTGGAGGCAGCCCGCGCGCAGCTGGCCGCCAACGAGGCCGCGATCGGCGCCGCGAAGGCCCAGGTGATCGATGCCGAGGCGTCGGTCGATGCGGCCCGGGCCGCCATCGAGAGCATCAGTGCGGATATCGACGACAGCACCCTCGTCTCGCCGCGCGACGGCCGCGTTCAATACCGGGTGGCGCAGTCTGGCGAGGTACTGTCTGCCGGCGGGCGCATCCTGAACCTGGTCGATCTCAGCGATGTCTACATGACCTTCTTCCTGCCCACCGGCGAGGCCGGGCGCATCGCCATCGGCACCGAGGTACGGCTTGTCCTCGACGCCGCCCCGCAATATGTGATCCCCGCCCGGGTCACCTTTGTCGCCGATGTCGCGCAATTCACGCCGAAAACCGTGGAGACGGCGGAGGAGCGCCAGAAGCTGATGTTCCGGATCAAGGCGCATATCGACAAGGAACTGCTGCAGAAGCATATCAGGCAGGTGAAGACCGGCCTGCCCGGCATGGCCTATCTGCGTGTCGATCCGCAGGTCGCGTGGCCGGCCGAACTCGACCGCAATCTCGTGCAATGAACGCCACGCCGGCACCCGTCGCGCGCCTGTCCGGCGTCGGCCTGTCCTTCGGAAAGACAAGGGCGCTGGAGGGTGTCAGCCTCGACATCCCGGCGGGCCGTATCGTCGGGCTGATCGGCCCGGACGGGGTGGGGAAATCCAGCCTGCTGTCGCTGATCGCAGGCGCGCGGATGATTCGTGAAGGCCGCATCGAGGTGCTGGGCGGCGACATGGCCGATACAAGGCACCGGCAGGCGGCCGGCCCGCGCATCGCCTATATGCCGCAGGGGCTGGGGCGCAATCTGTACGCCACCCTCTCGGTGTTCGAGAATGTCGATTTCTTCGGGCGGCTGTTCGGCCATGCCCGACATGAACGGCAGCGCCGTATCGCCGCACTGCTGAAGGATACCGGGCTCGCCGCCTTCGCTGACCGCCCGGCCGGCAAGCTGTCAGGGGGCATGAAGCAGAAGCTAGGCCTGTGCTGCGCGCTGATCCACGACCCCGACCTGCTGATTCTGGACGAGCCGACCACCGGCGTCGATCCGCTGTCGCGCCGCCAGTTCTGGGAACTGATCGACGGCATCCGGGCCGGACGCCCGGGCATGAGCGTGATCGTCGCCACCGCCTATATGGAAGAGGCGGCACGCTTCGACTGGCTGGTGGCGATGAATGCCGGGCGCGTGCTTGCCACCGGCACGCCGGACGAGCTGTTGAAGCGCACCGGTGCGGAGACTCTGGATACCGCCTTCATCTCCCTGCTGCCGGAGGATGGACGACAGGGCTACCACGCCATCGCCATGCCGCCGCGCCCGGCCGATGGGCCGGAAGATATCGCGATCCGCGCCGAAAACCTGACGATGCGGTTCGGCGACTTCACCGCCGTGGACAAGGTGAGCTTCACCATCGCGCGCGGCGAGATTTTCGGTTTCCTGGGGTCCAACGGTTGCGGCAAGACAACCACCATGAAGATGCTGACCGGCCTGCTGGCGGCCAGCGAGGGCGAGGCCTGGCTGTTCGGGCGGACGGTCGAGTCCGGTAATTTCGAGATGCGCCGGCGGGTCGGGTACATGTCGCAGGCCTTCTCGCTCTATACCGAATTGACGGTGCACCAGAATCTGGAGCTGCACGCCAGGCTGTTCGCCTTGCCGCCGGCGACGATCCCCGCCCGCATCGCGGAGATGGCCAGCCGTTTCGGGCTGGAGGATGTCATGGACGCGCTCCCCGACGCCCTGCCGCTGGGCATCCGGCAGCGCCTGTCGCTGGCCGTGGCGATGATCCACGCCCCCGAAATGCTGATCCTCGACGAGCCCACCTCCGGCGTCGATCCGGTGGCGCGCGACCGGTTCTGGGAAATCCTGGCGGACCTGTCGCGCCAGGACAATGTGACGATCTTCGTCTCCACCCACTTCATGAACGAGGCGGCGCTGTGCGACCGCGTCTCGCTGATGCATGCCGGCAAGGTGCTGGTCAGCGATGCGCCGCAAGCCATTGTCGAGGGGTGCGGCGTGGCAACGCTGGAAGATGCCTTCATCGCCTATCTGGAGGACGCCATCGCCTTAGAAGGTGGGGCGGCGGACGGCGGTGAGGCCGAAAATGGGGTCGCGGAAAGCATCGCCCTGCCCCAGGAGGAAGCGTCCGTGCCGGCACCTGCTCCGCTGGCATTCGATCCGCGGCGGATGCTGGCCTACAGCCAGCGCGAGGCGCTGGAGCTGCGGCGCGACCCGATCCGCGCGACGCTCGCCCTGCTGGGCAGCCTCATCCTGCTGTTCGTGATGGGATACGGCATCAACATGGATGTCGAGGATTTGACTTTCGCCGTGCTCGACCGCGACGACACCACGGTCAGCCGCGATTACAGCCTGCAACTCGCCGGATCGCGCTATTTCATCGAAATGCCGCCGCTCAGCGACTATGCCGATCTCGACCGCCGCATGCGCAGCGGCGATCTCAGCCTCGCCATCGAAATCCCGCCCGGCTTCGCCCGCGACATCGCGCGCGGCCGCACGGTGGAGGTCGGCGCCTGGATCGACGGCGCCATGCCGACACGGGCAGAGACGGTGCGCGGCTATGTGCAGGGTATCCACGCCCACTGGCTGACCCAGAAGGCGCGCGAACTCTATGGCGACGCGGCGATCACGCCGGATTTCCAGCTTGCCATGCGCTACCGCTACAACCCCGATATCCGCAGCCTGGTCGCCATGGTGCCGGCGATGATCCCGCTGCTGCTGATGCTGATCCCGGCGATGCTGGCGGCGCTCAGCATCGTGCGCGAGAAGGAGCTGGGCTCCATCGTCAATTTCTACGTGACGCCGGTTACAAGGCTGGAATTCCTGCTCGGCAAGCAGCTTCCCTATGTCGGGCTGGCCCTGCTGAACTTCCTGATCCTGGCCGGCTGCGCGGTGTTCCTGTTCGGCGTGCCCTTCACCGGCAGCTTCCTGACCTTCTTCGTCGCCGCCTTGCTCTATGTGCTGGCGACCACCGCGATGGGGCTGGTGATCTCCAGCTTCATGCGCAGCCAGATCGCGGCGATCTTCGGCACCACCCTGCTGACGCTGATCCCGGCGGTGCAGTTTTCCGGCATCATCGACCCGGTCTCCACGCTGGAGGGTGCTGGCGCGCTGATCGGCCGGATCTACCCGACGACGTATTTCGTGACGATCTCGCGCGGCACCTTCTCCAAGGCGCTGGATTTCGGCGACCTATCCGGTTCCTTCCTGCCGCTGCTGATCGCCGTGCCGGTGCTGCTGGGCCTCGGCACGCTGCTGCTGAAAAAACAGGCGCGCTGAGCCATGCGGATATCCACCATCTACCGGCTGGGCGTGAAGGAGCTGTGGGGCCTGGCGCGCGACCCCGCGCTGATGATCCTGATCGCCTATGCCTTCACCGCCTCGATCTACATCGCCTCCAAGGCGATGCCGGAAACGCTGAGCCGCGCCAGCATCGCCATCGTGGACGAGGACCGCTCGCCACTGTCGGCGCGCCTCGCAAACGCCTTCTACCCGCCCTTCTTCGTACCGCCCGAATTCATCGGCCAGTCCGAAATGGACAGCCGCATGGATGCCGGGCTGGACACGTTCGCGCTCGATATCCCGCCGAACTTCCAGCGTGACCTGCTGGCCGGCCGGTCGCCGACGCTGCAGCTCAACATCGACGCCACCCGCATCACCCAGGCCTTCACCGGCGGTGGCTATATTCAGTCCATCGTCACCAGCGATATCGACGAATTCCTGGAAGGCCACCGCGCCGAAACAGTGCTGCCGGTCGAACTGACCCTGCGCGCGCGCTTCAATCAGGAGCTGAACAAGGGCTGGTTCGGCGCCATCACCGAGATCGTCGATGCGATCACCATGCTGTCCATCGTGCTGAGCGGCGCCGCCCTGATCCGCGAGCGCGAGCACGGCACCATCGAACATCTGCTGGTCATGCCGGTGGCGCCGGTGGAAATCATGCTGGCGAAGATCTGGGCGATGGGGCTGGTCGTGCTGGTCGCCGCCGGCTTCTCGCTGCTGGTCGTGGTGCAGGGACTGCTGGATGTCCCGATCCAGGGCTCCATTGCGCTGTTCATGGCCGGCATGGCGCTGCACCTGTTCGCCACCACCTGCATGGGGATCTTCCTGGCCACCGTCGCCGGCTCGATGCCGCAATTCGGCCTGCTGATGATCCTGGTGCTGCTGCCGCTGCAGATGCTCTCGGGCGCCATGACGCCGCGCGAGAGCATGCCGGAGATCATCCAGATGCTGATGCTGGCCGCGCCCAACACGCATTTCGTCATCCTGGCCCAGACTGTGCTGTTCCGGGGCGCCGGGCTGGCGGCGGTCTGGCCGCAATTGCTGGGGCTGCTGGCCATCGGCGCGGTGCTGTTCTTCCTGGCGCTGCGCCGCTTCAGGCGCTTCCTGTCTTAAGAGGCGGGCCTGAGAGGCGGGAACCGGCGCTGACCGGCATCCGCATCAACCTGCTCCAATCCACACCCCTGTCCCGAAGGGCTGGATACGGGACGCGATCCGCGCTTATCTGCACAGGCATTGCCCTGGAGAAAATTCATTTTATCGACGAGCGAACCCCGTTCCCGACAGTCCTGCCCGCTCTGCGGCGCGACATCGGCCGCCCCCTGGCAAGTCGCGTACGGGCGCCCCTACCAGCGCTGCGGCCAGTGCCACCTGACATTCCTGGAACCGTCCCACCTGCCCTCCCGCGCGGCGGAAAAGGCGGAATACGACCTGCACGAGAACGACCCGGCCGACCCTGGCTACAGGCGCTTTCTGGCAAAGCTGCTGGACCGGATGCTGCCGCTGATCGAGCCGGGGTCGCAGGGGCTGGATTTTGGCTGCGGTCCCGGCCCGGCGATCGCGACGATACTGCGCGAACAGGGTCATCACATGGTGAATTACGATCCTGTTTACGTGCCGGACCGTGATTGCCTTTCCCGGCAGTATGATTTTGTCACCTGCACGGAAGCCGTCGAACATTTCCATGTGCCGGCGCGCGACTTCGCCATTTTGCAGCGGCTGCTGAAGCCAGGTGCCCTGCTTGGCCTCATGACCCAGCCATTGACCGGGGATACCGATTTTCCGAACTGGTGGTACGCACGCGAGATCAGCCATGTCAGCTTCTACGCGCCCGAAACCTTTGAGTGGCTGGCTTCCTGGCTGGGATGGAAACTGGTCATGGCGGAGCAAAGCGTATGGATCTTCCGCAAACTTTAGATGTAGCCGGGAGGGTTGCAAGTTGACGACATGGCTGCATGAGGAACGGCTGAATGCCGTGCGCGCCATTATCCGCGACAGGCGCGCGCGCCGCATCCTCGATCTCGGCTGCGGCGATGGCGATCTTCTCCTGCCGCTTGCCCTCGATCCGGGGATCGAGCGGATCGTCGGCGTGGATACCGACCCTGCCGCGCTGTCTCGACTGCAACGCCGCCTCGAAGAGGCCGCCAGCGAAAACAGACCGGAGATCAGGCTGGTCCATGGCTCGATGACGGAGGGTGGTGCTGCGCTCGCCGGCTTCGATTGCGCGATCCTGCTGGAAACCATCGAGCATATCGATCCGGGCCGGCTGTCGGTGCTGGAGCGCAATATTTTCGTGGCGATGCGCCCGGCGACCGTGATCATCACCACGCCGAATGCCGAATATAATCCGCTGCTAGGCGTGCCTCCACACCGTTTCCGTCATCCCGGCCACCGCTTCGAATGGGACCGCGCGAAATTCCTGAAATGGGCCGAAGGCGTTGCCGAACGCCAGCGATATTCCATGGTCTGCCGCGATATCGCCGGCCATCACCCGACGCTTGGCGGCCCCAGCCAGATGGCGGTGTTCGACGCCCTGCCCCAGGATGCGGCCTCAGGCTGAGAGCACGCGCAGAAGGCGGTTTAGCCGCGTCACCCCTTCGGGTAGGCGCTCGCAAGCAGGGACGCCAGTTCGGATGGTGTCACGCTGATCAGGCCGGGTTCGCTCGCGGCGAGGAACGCATGCGTTCCCTTGCCGAAAACCGACGCCTGCTCCCGGGGCAATCCGGCCGCCAGAACCACATCGCTGATCGTCTCCGGCGCGTTGGAATGGTAACCGCTGACCTCCCGGAGGGTATCAAAGGGCACCGAATCGGCACGCAGGCAGATGATCTTGCAGGCTGACGGGCGCATCTCCAGATCGTGAAACGCCGCGCCGCTGATAATGCCGTAGAGCATGGTCGCCGGCGCTGGCGGAATCTGCAGGCAGAAATCGATGAAGATTTCGTCCTCGATGTTGATTCCCGTCGCCCGCATGCTGCGGCCGACCCGCTGCATCGCCCCTGTCACATCCAGATGGCCGGCCGGCAGATATTCCTCATAACGGGCCGTCATGCCCGCCATGGAATCGAATGCCAGCGTCAGGATACCCGCCAGGATAGACTCGCGCCGATCCGGCGCCCATGCCCTGGAGATTGCCAGATAGCGACCGGCGAGATAAGCCGGCAACCGCATTGTACCGGCCGACAGTACCGGCACCACCTCCGCCGGCAGCGGCCCCTTGCGCGCTTCAACCAGGGCGCGGAACTCGTCGATGGTGCTGTTGCGAACCGCCTCGCCGGGCACCTCCAGATCCAGGAGCCGGGCGATATCCTCGAACACCGAGGCGTCGCGCGGGGTGGAGCGCCCCTGAAGCCATTTATACGCACGCTGCGGGTCGTAGCCGGTCTGCGGGTTCAGCGCCTTGAAGCGCGCATACATCTCCTTCTGGGTCGCGCATCCGGTGACGATCTGAACGAGGCGAAGCTTCTGCGGAAAATCGATGCTCATCGCAACCTGGTGATGCGGACGGGGAGGCTGGTGGAACCAGCGAATCGATAATTTCCAATTTCCAATAATTGGAAATCTGAAAATGCCGCTATTGAGAGAAAATTCAAGGGGAAACGCGAAACTCTTTCCGTGAAAAAGCAATATCTCTCCAAATGCGATAAAAATGAAAGGTTTTCTGCGATTAAGCCTGCCGAATGAAAAATCAAATAACATGGAAATTATATATAAAATTAAACGCACTGATTGGAATCTTTGTCTTTTTTGGAAGTTGGGTTTCCTTCCCGGATGTATTCGCGCATGGGTTCCGCAACCGTGCGCTGGAATGTGCGCTGAAACACAGGCGGAACCATGACCACGTTTACTACTATATCAAACGGACCCGCTGGCGCCGATGGGTCGGGTTTTACCGGTACGGTGGGTAATGCCGGTGCCAACGGTACTGGTGCGGTTTCTCTCGGCAGTGATGGTGACACGGTGTTTACGAGCACCGGCGGAGCCAATGGCGGCAATGGCGGCAAAGGTCGCGGGCTGGTTGCCGGCGATGCAAAGAGCAACATCAGCACCACCGCGGGCATCGATAGCACCGTCGCCCTGGCGGGCCAGGCCGGCATCGCCGCCGGCGACAGCATCGATGTCAAGGTCGATGGCACCACGAAAACCATAACGATCAATGCTGGCGAGACTTTGGTGGATGTCGCCGCCAAGATCGATGCCGCCTTCACGAACATTTCCGCCAGCGCCACCGCGACCGGCACCAATGACACGATGACCATCGGCCAGGGCACCAGTGTCATCGAAACCATCACTTTGACTAACAACAACAACACGCCGCTGACAGCGCTGGGCTTTACCGGGCCGTTTCCAGCCACTTTGGCGCCCCTGTTCGAGGATGGCGGGGCCGGCGGCGACGGCGCCGAGTTTGCGGTAAGGCTGGCCGGAACCAACTCCACTCTCGATAATCAGGGCACAATCAGCGGCGGCGATGGCGGCGATGGCGGTGGAACCCTGTTCCGCGACGGCGATGGCGGCAATGGCGGCGCTGGTGGCGCGGCGATCACCTCAACTGTCAGCGCTGCGATCCCGATCACCAATTCCGGCACAATCCAGGGCGGGGCCGGCGGCGAACGGGGGGCCGGCGGCGTCGATGGCAATGCCGGCACCCATGGCACGGGCGGCGTCGGCATCACCGGCAGCGGCCTGACCATCACCAACAGCGGCACGATCAGCGGCGGTCTGGGCGGCGACGGCACGACCCGCGCCAACGCCATCAACTTCACCGGCGGCACCAACAAGCTGACGCTGGAATCCGGCTCCACCATCACCGGCAATATCGCCAATGCCGGCACGCTGGAACTCTCCAGCGCCATCGCCTTGACGATGGGAAATGTCATCCTCGGCACCGGGTCGCTGGAAAAGACCGGCACCGGCACGCTGACGCTAAGTGGCACGAACACCTATACCGGCACGACGATGATCTCGGCCGGCACGCTGGCGGTAACGGGAGTGCTGGCCGCCGGCTCGGCCGTCACCGTCGCGTCAGGCGGCACGCTGGGCGGCACCGGTATCGTGGCTGGTACCGTGACGGTGCAGAGCGGCGGCACCATCGCGGCGGGCGCCAGTCCCGGCACCTTGAAGACCGGCGACCTGGCCCTGAATGCCGGCGGTACCGCCAGCTTCGAGCTGAACGGCGCCACCGCCGGCACCCAATACGACCAGATCGACGTCACCGGCACGGTCGATCTCGGCGGCGCCACGCTGGACCTCTCGATCGGCGGCAGCTTCAGCATCGGCGACAACCTGATACTCATCGACAATGACGGTGTGGACGGGATCACCGGCACCTTCGACGGCCTCGCCGAAGGCACGAACCTGACGCGCAGCGGCTATACCTTCCAGATCAGCTATGCCGGCGGCACCGGCAACGATGCCGTGCTGACGGTCCGGGGGATTCCTGTCGCGCCCCCGCCGCCGCCCGACCCAGATACCGTCACCATCCATAACGGGCCGGAGCCCATCGAACTCACCGGCGGTGGCGGCAGCGACATCCTTTCGGGCAATATCGGCAACGACACCATCACCGGCGGTGCCGGCAACGACATCCTGTCCGGCCGCGATGGCAACGACATCATCGACATGACCGGCGGCGGCAATAACTGGGCGCAGGGCAATCAGGGCAGCGACACCATCATCGGCGGCCAGGGCAGCGACACCATCCGCGGCGGCAAGGGGCATGATTCGATCACCGGCGGCGGTGGCGACGATGTGCTCTATTCCGGCATGGGCAACGACACGCTGAGCGGCGGTACCGGCGCGGACAAATTCTTCCTGAAAGGGTTCGATCCGGCCTTCCCGAACGCTGTGCTGACGCCCACCATCACGGACTTCGAGCAGGGCGTGGACCGGCTGGCGGTGGAGAACGCGACACTGGCGGAACCGGAAGCCGCCATCGCCATGCAGACCGTGACCGGGACTGGCGTGGTCCTGACCGTCGCCGGCGCCACCATCACCCTGCTCGGCATCAGCCAGCTCACCGCCGCCGATATCGACGCTGCCTTCTACGCCTGAGCAGGCTGACGGTTTCGCGGCAATCTGAGCGCCAGCAGCCAGCTGAGGGCCGCCAGCAGGGCCGCCGCCAGCAGGCAGCCCGTTATGCCGTGCGACTGATAGGCCAGGCCGGACAGCAGCGTGCCCAGCAGTCGCCCGCCGGCATTGGCCATGTAATAGAAGCCGACATCCAGCGCCACGCGCTCCCGGTCGGTATAGGCCAGGATCAGGTAGGAATGCAGGGCCGAGTTCATGGCGAAGACCAGCCCGAACAGGCCAAGGCCGAGGATGATGGCGAGATCGGGCGCCAGCACATCCGGCCGGTCCAGGGCATAGGCGATTCCGGCCGGCAGCAGCGCCAGCAGCAGGGCCCAGAGCCGCGCCGCGCTGACCTCATGCGAAACGCCGTCGCCTGACCGGCGCACCAGTGCCGGCGCCGCCGCCTGCACGAAACCATAGCCGATCACCCAGAGGGCGAGGAAACCGCCGACTTCGGTAAAGCTCCAGCCCAGCACGTCATAGAGGAAGACCGGCACGCCGACCACGAACCAGGTATCGCGGGCGCCGAACAGGAAGAACCGCGCCGCCGACAGCCGGTTCACGGCGCTGCTCTTGGCGAACAGGCTGGCAAAGGCCGGCTTCTGCTTCATCCGGCCAAGATCGCCGGAGAGGAAGGCCAGCACGGCCAGCAGCACGATCCCCAGCGCGCCCGCCATGATCCACAGCGCCATGGCGAAGCCGACCGCGCCCAGCAGCGCGCCGCCAAGGAAGAAGCCCACCCCCTTCAGCGCGTTCTTGGAGCCGGTCAGCAGCGCCACCCAGCGGAACAGCAGCCCCGCGCTCTCCCCCGGCACCACCAGCTTGATGGCGCTCTTGGCGCTCATCTTGGTCAGATCCTTAGCGATACCGGCCAGGCCCTGCGCCGCCACCACATAGGCCACCGCCACGAGTCCCGGCCAGCCGGGATCGAGCAGCGCCAGCATCCCCAGCGCCACGATCTGCAGGGCAAGCCCCAGATGCAGCGTCAGCTTCAGCCCGAAACGCGCGCCGACCCAGCCACCGACCAGATTGGTCGCCATCCCCGCCAGCTCATACAGCAGGAACAGCAGCGCCAGCTCGAAGGGCGTGTAGCCCAGCGTGTGGAAATGCAGCAGCACCAGCATGCGCAGCGCGCCATCGGTCAGCGTGAAGCCCCAATAGGCGGCGGTGACGATAGCGTAGCGGCGGATATCGCCTGCTGCAGTTGGGGAGACACTCACAGGCTGTGCGCCACCTTCGCCGCCAGCTCGGCCATGCGGTGGGCATAACCGGTTTCATTGTCGTACCAGGCGAGGATCTTCACCTGCGTGCCGGCCACCACCATGGTCGAGGGCGCATCCACGATGGCCGAGCGCGTGTCGTTCAGGAAGTCGGCGGAGACCAGCGGCCGTTCCTCATAGCCCAGGATGCCGGCAAGCGGCCCCTCGGCGGCGGCCTTCAGCAGCGCGTTCACCTCGGCCACGTCGGTCGCGCGCGCGACCTCGAACACCGCGTCGGTCAGCGAGGCGTTCAGCAGCGGCACCCGGACCGCGATGCCGTTCAGCCTGCCCTCCAGTTCCGGGAAGATCCTGCCGATGGCGGTGGCCGATCCGGTCGAGGTCGGGATCAGCGAGTTGAGGGCGGAGCGCGCGCGCCGCAGATCCTTGTGCGGCGCATCGACGATGGTCTGGGTGTTGGTCACGTCATGCACGGTGGTGATCATGCCGTGGCGGATGCCGATGCCCTCATGGATCACCTTCACCACCGGGGCGAGGCAATTGGTGGTGCAGGACGCCGCCGTCAGCAGCCGGTGCCGCGCCGGGTCATAGAGATGGTCGTTCACCCCCATGACGATGTTCAGCGCGCCCTCCTCCTTCACCGGGGCAGCGACGATCACCGTTCCCACGCCCTGCTCGTAATAGGGTGCCAGCGCGGCGACGGTCTTGAACTTGCCGGTCGCCTCCAGCACCAGATCGACGCCGGCCTCCCGCCACGGACCGTCAACCGGGCTGGTGGCGCTGCTGTAGCCGATGTGCCGTCCAGCGACGGTCAGCGCGTCCTTTTCCGCTGTCACGGGAACCAGCCAGCGTCCATGCACGCTGTCGAATTCCAGCAGATGCGCGGCGGTAGCGGCATCGCCCTTGGCCTCGTTGATATGGACGACTTCCAGCCCGGCCAGATCAGCCCGCCTGTCCTCCAGCGCGCGCAGCACCAGCCGCCCGATGCGCCCGAACCCGTTGATGCCGACACGCAGGGTCATTGCCGTTTCTCCCCGGCTGCAAGAATGGACAGGGGCGCACAGAGTTCCGGCCGGCCATGGCAGCAATCCTCGGCCAGGAAGGACAGCAGATCGCGCATGCCGTCATAATCGGCGGCGTAGCAGATCGAGCGTCCCTCGCGGCGTGCCTGCAGCAGCCCGGCGCGCTCCAGCTCCTTCAGATGGAAGGAGAGCGTTGCCGGTGAGACGCCCAATCGCTCCGCGATCACACCGGCGGACAGCCCCTCCTCCCCGGCCGGGACCAGCAGGCGGTAGATCGCCAGCCTTGTCTCCTGCGCCAGCGCGGTCAGGCGGCGTATCGCTGTTGTCGTTTCCACAGTTCGACCGTAGCAAAACTATTTGAATGTTTGATGACGAAACGCCCGGCACCTGAGGGTACCGGGCGTTTTGTCGCCGATTCGGAAACCGCTTACGCCACTGCGAGCTGGAACAGCACGCCACTGAGCAGCGAGCCGGCGAGCGCGAACAGGATATAGAGCGCGAAGACCTGTTTCTTCGCCAGCGCCCAGACCGCGATGGCCGCCGGAATGGAGGTAATACCGCCGGCCACCAGGAAAGCCATGCCCGCGCCCGGTGCCATACCCTGCCCGATGAAGCCGCCGACCAGCGGCAAGGCGGCATAGCCGTTGAGGTACGCCGGCACACCCACCAGCGTGGCCGCGAGGATCGACAGGAACCCGCCATCGCCGACCAGGGCCCGCACCGCCTCCGCCGGGACATAGGCCAGCATCAGCGATTCCAGCAGGAAGGCGAGCGCCAGCCACTTGCCGAGGAACAGCAGCGTGTCGAAGGAGGCGCGGGAGAATTTGGCGAGCCTTGAATCATCGCCCCAGAACCGCCAGACCACCGGCTTGTGGCTGCGGATCGAGGCGGCGCCGCAGCCGCCATTGCCGATGCCCGCGCGCAGCGGATCAGCCAGCGCGCCGGCCCGGGTCAGCGCATAGGTGCCGTAACCGCCCAGCAGGCCGACACCAATGGCAGCCGCCGTCTTGGCCAGGGCGAAATCGAGGCCCAGCGTGCCCAGGGTCAGCACAAACATGGTCGGATCCATGATCGGCGAGGCCAGCCAGAACGCCATCACCGGCGCCAGCGGCACGCCCATCGACAGCAGTGCCGCGATCACCGGAATGACACCGCAGGAGCAGAAGGGCGACAGCGCGCCGATCAGCGCGGCGAAGGTGATCATCTGCACCTCGCGCCCGACGAAGGCGCGGGCGATCAGCGCGTCCGCACCGCTGGCCTTGGCGCCAGCGGCCAGCGCCACAGAGACCAGCAGGAACGGCAGCACCCCCAGGAAAGCATCGACGGTGAAACCGATGCTGGGGGCAAGCTGATCTCGCGCGAACAGCGCCAGCCCCAGCAGGATGACGATCAGGGCGACAAGCGCGCCGTCCGGCTTTGGCAGCCGGGTGGCGCGAAGGGCTTCAGCGACGGACATCGTGGTTCCTTTCTTCAGCAACCTTCCGGAATCCATAATTCCAGAATTATAGAAATAAAGTAGCGAAAAATGCGGCTTCAGGCCGCGTCTTCGCTCCCGCAGATAATGCCGACATCCTTGCAGCACTCGTCGGCCAGATAACCGATCAGCCCCTGCATGACGCTGAAATCGGCGCGGCAGATCAGTGTGGTTCCCGCCCGCTCCTGCGTCACCAGACCAGCGATCAGCAGCCGGTGCAGATGATGCGACAGGGTGGAGGCCGGCAGGCCCAGCTTCTCCTGGATTTGCCCGACCGCGAGGCCGGGATCGCCCGCGCGCACCAGCGTGCGGAAGATCCGCAGGCGGGACGGGTTTCCAAGTGCCTCAAGCCGGGCAGCGGCAGTTTCGAGATCGTTCATGGCATGAATATGCGGCCGGCGCACGTGGCTGTCAACCGTATTTCCAGAATAATCGAAACAACAAGAGCTTCTAGGAGTTATGCCTATCAGCGGGGCCGGTCACGGTGACGTCGAGGTCGCGCACCAGCCCGTCTGACAGGCCATAAATCCAGCCATGGACCGACACATCCTGACCGCGCGCCCAGGCATCCCGGAGGGTGACGGTCTGCGCCACATTGCCGACCTGGCGAACGACATTGTACTCGCACAGTGCGTTCGCCCGGTCATCGGGGCTGCCGATGGCCGCCAGCTTGCCGGCGTGGCCGCGATGCACCTCGCGCACCGGCTCCAGCCAGTGATCGACGATGCCATGCTTCTCCTCGCGCAGAACGGCGCGGATACCGCCGCAGCCATAATGGCCGCAGATGATGATGTGGCGCACCTTCAGCGCGTTCACCGCGAAGGCCAGGACGGACAGGAAGTTGATGTCGGTCGGGATCGCCAGATTGGCGATGTTGCGATGCACGAACAGCTCGCCGGGATCGAGGCCGACGATCTCGTTCGCCGGCACCCGGCTGTCGGCGCAGCCGATCCACAGGAACTCCGGTGCCTGCTGGGCAGCCAGCCGGCGAAAATAATCGGGATCGCGCTTCTGGCGGTTGATCGACCAGGCCAGGTTGTTCTGGATCAGCCGGTCGATCACAGCGCCGATCCCTGACCGATTGCAGGAATCCCCCAACAGGGGGGCGTCATCTCGGTCTCGATATGCACCAGTACCTCACGGGAAATGTTTGTCCCGAGCCGGTGGCACGCAGCCAACCGGCCGAGCAGACTGCACATTACCCGCTGGCATAGAGGATCGGCCAGAATGAAATCCAGCGGCGGCGCCGGAAGATGCCGCAGCGGGATGCAGTCCCGCCGCGGCACCGGGGACTGGATATCAGAAGCGGACCTTCGCCTTCACCAGGAAGGACCGGCCCGGCTCGTAGAGCGGAATGACATTGCCGAATTCCTGGCCATAGGTGGCGCGGTCGGCATAGGTCTCGTCGAAGATGTTGTTCGCTTCCGCCCGCAGGGTCAGATAGTCCATCGAAGGCGGGGTGTACTGGGCATAGAGTCCGACCGCCTCATAGCTGTCGAGCGGGCGCAGCCCGGCCGTCTCCGGATCATCATTCTTCAACGCCGCATCCAGCGTACCACCGACCATCAGACCGATATCCCGGAAGCTGTGGGCCACCTCCAGCGCGAAGATCTGGCCGACCGGCGTGCCGAGATACTGGCCGAAATCGGAATCGCCGGGCTGGCCGTTGATCTCGAAATCCGTGTCGGTATAGGTCAGCCGGGCGAAGCCGGGGCCCCAATTGTAACCGACCGAGAGGTTATAGCCCTTGGTCTCGAAATCGGCGGTCAGCGCCGCCCCGCCGCCATAGCTCTCATTGCGGGCATTGTCGAAATCGCTGCGGAAGATGCCGGCCCCGAAGGTAAAGCCCTTATAGTGAGTCTCGAAACCCAGATTGGTGTTCTCGGAGCGCACCGCCTCGATGCCGCCGGTATAGGTCCAGTTCTCGTTCAGGATGAAGTTCTCGGCCAGCGCCACGCCGCCGAACACACGGGAATATCCCGCCTTCAGCGTCAGCCAGTCGGTGGCGTCATAGGCCGCCGAGGCATTGCCGCTGACCCCGTCATTATCGGTCGTGCTGCCGTCCACGCCTTCGAATTCGTGGCGGTCGGCGCGCGCGCCGAAGGACAGGCGCAGCCGGTCGATCGGGGTCAGCCGTGCCTGCGCATAGGCGCCGACATTGGTGGCAGCCTCGCGGATCGTCACCGTCGGGTCGCTGTATTCCGCCTCGTCATCGTAGAAATCGACGCCGACGGTCACGGTGTTGCCGGGGCTGAGGTTGAAGTCGTTCTCGACCTTGCCGGACAGGCTGCTGGTCACGCCGGCGCTGCCGAAGGGCGTAGGCACACCCAGCTCAGTGCGACCGAAGCCGAGCACCAGTTTGGGGTCGAACAACCCCTCGGCATGCGGCGTAGAGTAATTGAACACGAAGTTCTGCCGCTTCAGATCATAGACGCGCAGCCCCTCATTGCGGTTGGTCAGCCGGCCGATATTGGCGCGGAACGGGCGTACCGCCTCGTCATGCACCTGCTCGGCCGAGACCTCGAAGCGATGGCCGGACTCGCTCTCATAGCCCAGCTTGCCCAGCACGCTCTGCAGGCCGGCACCGGTGCCCTCGACGGAGCGGCCATCGCCATCCTTGTAGTTGCTGCCGTCAGCATCCTTGAAGAAGCCCAGCACCTCGAACCCCTCATGCCGCGCATAGGCCGAGCCGCTGAAGGCGAGCGTATCGCCATTGGTGTTGTACTCGGTGCCAACGAAACCGCCGACCGACTGGCCCGGCTTCAGAAGGTCGCCGGCATCCACCGTCTCATAGACGATGGAACCGCCCAGCGCGCCCGGCCCGGCATCGGCGGGGGCGACGCCCGGATCGACGCGCGCCAGCTTCAGCAATTCCGGGTCGATCAGGTTGGTGCCGTTATGGTGGAACACCTTGTTGTTCTGCCGGGCGCCATCGATGCTGACCGCGAGGTTGGTCTCCTCCACGCCCTGGACATAGACTTTCTGGCTCATCGGCTGGCCGCCGCCGACCGAGACACTGGCCTCGCCGGCAAAGACCTGCTTCATCGAGCCGGGATTGCGGCGCTCCAGCTCTTCCTGGCCGATGGTGATGGAATTGGCGCGGTCCGCGGCCCCGGCATGGGGGTCCGCCGAGGCCGCGCCCTCGACCACCACCGGGGAAAGCATGGTGGCGGAAGAGCTGCTCTCCGGCTGCGCCAGGATCACCGCCCCACCGCCGGTCATGCGGAAGCCGAGACCGGTGCCGGCCAGCAGCTGCTGTAGCGCCGCCGCCGGCGTCATGGTGCCGCTGACGCCCGGCGTCGCGATGCCGCGCACCACATCGCCATGGGCCGATACCTGGATGCCCGCCTGCTGGCCGAAGGTGGGCAATGCCTGCGCCAGCGGCTGGGCCGGAATGTCGAAGCGGCGCTGTTCCGCCTGGGCGACCGCCCCGACGGCCCCGGCGGCCCCCGCTGCCTGCGCCTGCGCCATCCCCGGCGCCGCCAGCGCCATGCCGATGGCGGTCGTCAATGCCAGCGCCGCCAGCAGCGCCGCCCGCGCCTTCGCCCGCCCCTTCGCGTGATTCTTTGCCCCGATATGACCCGTCATGCCTTCGCTCCCCCATGAACAGCGGAAAACGCCGATCCGCCATCTTGCGAATACGACGCAATGTTAGTTTCTGACCTAAGGACGATGGCGCGCGGGCCGCTGTTCAGAAAAAACGCGGCATAGTGATTTTTTTATCCGCCGGAGATGACGGTGATCCAGGGAGACAGCCGGTAGAGCCACGCGCCCTGCGCGGCGGCAATGGCCTCAAGGGCAGCATCCGGGTCTTTCAGGCTGTACACGCCGGTCAGCGGCTGCCGGGCGAGGCTGTCCCCGCGCAGGATGACGACGCCCCTGTAGTACGGGCGGAGTTCCGCCACCGCCTGCTCCACCGGCATGTCACGGGCGATCAGCCGCCCGTCCAGCCACGCCGCCACCTCCTGCGGGTTCATGCTGCCCCGCTGATGGGCCCCGCCCGGCCCGAACCGCACCCAGTCGCCCGCAATCAGCATCTCCGTGGCCGAGGCATCGGCAACCCGGACCCGGCCTTCGCGCACGGCGACGCTGATCACATCATGCGCGTCGCGCACCTCGAAAGCCGTGCCCAGCACCGTGGTCCGGACCGTATCCGCTGTAACCTCGAAGGGATGCGCCGGATCCGGCTTCACCTCGAAGAAGGCCTGGCCGACCAGCAGCGTGACGGCGCGGCGGCCTTCCGCAAAATCGACGGAAATCGCGCTGTCCGGGGCAAGCTGGACCACGCTGCCATCGGCCAGCGCCAGTTCCATGATCTGGCCGCGCGCGCTCATATGGTCGGCACGCAGGCGCAGCACGGCATCGGGCAGCAGGATGACAGCGAGGCAGGCGGCCATCGCCGCCACCGCCAGCACCAGCGCGCGGCGGCGCTGCGGGAAGGCGACAACGCGCCCATCGGCCGGCGGTGACGCACTCTCTTCCGGTTTCAGGGATGGCACCGGGCGCGGCCCGGCGCCGCCCGCCGCCGCCCATTCGGGGCGATGCAGCGGTGTGGCTATACCCATCACCTCATAGGTATGGCGGATTTCCTCCCAGTCGCGCGCATGCGCCGGATCGGCGGCCAGCCAGCGCTCAAAGCCGGCATGCAGCGCGATATCGCCGGGCGCGTCCAGCAGCGCGACCATCCAGTCGCTGGCCTTGCGCGGTTCCATCCGCTGTTCCATGGCTGGTTCCGTCCCTTCGAGGTGCCGTCGATCCCGCTGCATCATAGACGCTCCGGCACCCGGTCCTGTTCAATCGCCCCGCCCGTCATCGCCCCGCCTGTCATCGCCCTGCCCGTCATCGCCGGTACAACCGCTGGCGGCAATGCTCCAGCCCATCGGTGACGAGGCTGTGCGCCAGCCCGACCGAAATGCCGAGATGGGCGGATATCTCGCGCAGGCTGCAGCCGCCGAAACGGTGCATCTCCAGGGCGACGCGCGTTCGCTCCGGCAATTCGGCCATCGCTGCTACGACAAGGGCCAGTTCATGCCGCGCCCCGACCGCCGCTTCGGGCGAGGGCCGGTCCTCGCCGATTTGCGCCAAGCTCTCTTCGGAATCCGCGACCTGCCGGTTGCGTTCGCGCCCCAGCTTGCGGCGCAGATCGAGGGAAAGATTGCGCACGATACGGTAAAGATAGGCCAGCGGCTCACTCAGCCCCTGCCCGCCCGGCCCCTGCTCCACCACGGCGGCGTCGAACCGCAGGAACGCCTCCTGCACGACATCCTCGGCATGGGCGCGGTCGCCAACGATCCTGCTGGCATAGTTCAGCAATGCGCCGCGATGCGCCAGAAACAGATCCAGCCTGTCCGGATTGCCAGCCACCCGATGATTTCCCTCTCGCGGACAGCCATCTCTCAGCTGTCAATGCGAGTGATTATCACTTCCGGGATGCTTACGCCAATCCATTCCCCGCCGGGAACCGGGATGGCCGATATCCCGGCCGCACTGGCCGGATGCAACGGCAGCGCAGATCAGCCCTGCCCGCGCGCGCTTGCATTTCCATTTCCAACCGCGCAAGGATTGCGAGAAAGTCTCAAGAGTCTTTTCGAATATTCATTCGATAATCAGCGGCGGGGAACAGGGATGGCTCACGAAAACGGGGCGGTGTCCGGACATCTGGATGCCTTGAAGTGGCGTTGTATCGGTCCGTCCAGGGGTGGGCGCGTGGTTGCGGTGGCGGGCGATGCCAATGACCCGATGACCTTCTATTTCGGCGCCTGCGCCGGCGGTGTGTGGAAGACCGAGGATGCCGGCGTCTATTGGCGCTGCGTGACCGATGGCTACCTGACCAGCGCCACCATCGGCGCGCTGGCCGTCGCGCGGTCGGATTCCAACGTGATCTATGCCGGCACCGGCGAGACCACCATCCGCCTCGACGTGTCCTATGGCGACGGGCTGTACCGCTCGACCGATGCCGGGCGCAGCTGGCGCCATATGGGTCTGACCGAGACCCATCATATCGGCCGCATCTGCGTGCATCCGACCGACCCCAACCTGCTCTATGTCGCGGCGCTGGGCGATGCCTTCGGCCCCAATGAGGAGCGCGGCGTCTATCGCTCGCGCGATGGCGGCGAGAGCTGGGAGAAGATCCTCTATCGCGGGCCCGATGCCGGTGCCGTCGAGCTGTCGATGGACCCGAACAATCCGCGCATCCTGTTCGCCTGTTTCTGGCAGGCGCGGCGCAGCTTCTGGAGCCTGTCCAGCGGCGGTGACGGCAGCGGCCTGTTCCGCTCCTTCGATGGCGGCGACAGCTGGGAGGAAGTGACCGAAAAATCCGGCTTCCCCGGCGGCCTGCTGGGCAAGGTCGGCGTCTCCGTCTCGGCGGCCAAGGCCGGCCGGGTGTTCGCACTGGTCGAGGCTGGGGACGACAAGATCGGCCTCTACCGCTCGGACGATTACGGCGACAGCTGGACCCATGTGTCGCGCAACCGCGACCTGATGCACCGGCCCTGGTACTACACCCATGTCTTTGCCGATCCGGGCCATGCCGACACCGTCTATGTGACCAATTTCCAGATGTGGAAATCGACCGATGGCGGCCAGAACTTCACCGAAGTCACCACGCCGCACGGCGACAATCACGATCTGTGGATCGACCCGGCCAACCCGAAGCGGATGATTGAGGGCAATGACGGCGGCGCCTGCGTCTCCTTCAATGGCGGGGCAAGCTGGTCGTCGATCTACAATCAGCTGACAGCACAGTTCTACCGGCTGGATGTCGATAACCAGTACCCTTACCGGGTCTATGGCACGCAGCAGGACAACACCTCGATCTCGGTGCCCAGCGCCTCGGAATGGGGCGTCATCACGCTGGCTGACTGCAGCTATCCGGGCACCGGCGAAAGCGGCTTCATCGCCGTGAACCCGGAAGATGCGAACATCGTCTATATCGGCGCCATCGGCTCCAGCCCCGGCGGCAGCGGCGCGCTGCAGCGCTATGACCACCGCACGCGGCAGATGCAGCTGGTCAATGTCTGGCCGGAGGAATCCACCGGCATCGCGCCGAAGGACATGCGCTACCGCTTCGCCTGGACCTTCCCCATCGTGTTCTCGCCGCATGACAGCCGCACGCTCTATGCTGGCGGCAACCACATATTCCGCACCCGCGACGAGGGCATGAGCTGGGAGAAAATCTCCCCTGACCTCAGCCGCAACGACACCAGCAAGCTGGATTATTCCGGCGGGCCGCTGAACCGCGACAGCGCCGGGGCGGAAACCTATGCCAGCTGCGCCAGCGTGTACGAATCGAAGCACCGCAAGGGCGAGATCTGGGCCTCGACCGACGATGGGCTGGTGCATGTCACGCGCGACGATGGCAAGAGCTGGCAGAATGTGACGCCGAAGGACATGCCGGAGCTGGCCTATGTCGGCAGCGTCGAGGTGTCCGAACTGGATGCCGACACGATCTATGTCTCGGCCACCCGCTACAAGCTGGCCGACTACAAGCCCTACCTGTTCCGTTCGACCGATGGCGGCAAGAGCTGGAAGAAGATCACCGGCGACCTGCCGCAGGGCGAGATCACCCGCGTTCTCCGCGCCGACCCGGTCCGCGCCGGGCTGCTCTATACCGGCACCGAGACCGGCGTCTTCTACAGCCTGGACGATGGCGCGCACTGGACCCGCATGGGCGGCGGCTTCCCGGTCGTGCCGGTCTACGACATCAAGGTGAAGAACGGCGATCTGGTGGTCGCCACCCATGGCCGGTCGTTCTGGATCCTGGACGATGTGACGCCGCTGCGGAAGCTGCGGGCGCAGCCGAAGGGCGTGCAGCTGTTCCCGCCGCGCCCGTCGATCCGCAGCAAGCTGGTGTGGAGTGCGGGCCGCCACGGCCGCGACGGCATTACCTACGGTCCGGCCTTCGGCATTTCCGGCAGCACCGAGAATGTAACGCTGCCGGACGGTACGAAGCAGCGCCTGCATCTCGATGTCGGCGAGAATCCGCCGCAGGGCGCCATCGTCTATTACTGGCTGGACAAGGATGCGGACGGCCCGGTGCGGCTCAGCTTCCGCGATGCAGCCGGTGCCGAGATCGCCAGCTTCGCCAGCGACGACAAGGATGCCGCCCCGGCGCGCAAGCCCGGCACAAAGGCGGGCCTGAACCGCTTCATCTGGGACATGAAGTACCCGGCGGCGGTGAAGATCGACGATGCACTGCGCGCGCAGAAGGTGAAGCCGCTGGCCGGCAATGGCGAGCCGCCGGCAGGCCCGCCGGTGGTGCCGGGCAGCTACAGCGTCGTGCTGGAAGCTGCCGGCAAGACGCAGAGCGAAAGCTTCACCATCGAGAAGGATCCGCGCGTCAGCACGAAGCCGGCGGATTTCACCGCACAGTTCGCGCTGCATAAGGAGCTGCACGACTGCCTGTCGCGGCTGAACGGCACGGTCAACCGCATCCGCCTGCTGAAACGCCAGGCCGCCGACATCAAGGGCCGCGCTGACGGCAAGGCGGTGGCGGAACAGGCCGGCGGGCTGATCGGCAAGCTGGAGGCCATCGAGGCCGCGCTGGTCGATATCAAGCGGGAAGGCTCGCGCGACGTGCTGCGCAACCCGGCCGGACTCGACGATACGCTGGTCGATCTGATCAATGTCGTGGCCATCGCCGACGCCGCGCCCACCAAGCAGGCCCGTGAGGTCTCGGAAGAGATCATCGGCAAGGTGGATGAAAAGATCGCCGGCTTCGAGGCGCTGCTGAAAGGCGATGTGGCGGCGCTGAACGCGGCGGCGAAAACCGCCGGCTTCACGCATCTGTCGGCCTAAGGGAAGCCAGGGAAAAACAGGCGGTCGATGCTGAAACAGCCGGCGAGCTTCTGGCATCTGTTCGGTGCCGACTTCATCCTGCGCACCGCCTATCAGATGGGCAAGACGCCGGTGCTGCCGCTGTTCGCAGCGGCCATCGGCGCCGGGCAGATGCTGATCGGCAGCATCGTGGCGGTCTCAACGGTGACCGGCATGCTGCTGAAGCCGCTGATCGGCGCGCTGTCCGACCGCTGGGGCCGCCGGCTGTGGCTGTGGCTGGCGGTGGCGCTGTTCGCCGGCACGCCCTTCCTCTACCAGCTTGTGACGACGCCGGACGAACTGTTCCTGCTGCGCCTGTTCCACGGCACTGCGACCGCCATCTTCGGGCCGGTCACGCTGGCCTACATCATCGAGATGGGGCGGGAGGAGCGGGCCACCCGGCTGGGCTGGTTCGAGATGGCGCGCTCCGGCGGCTATTTCTTCGCCCCGGCGATCACCGGCTGGCTGCTGACCATCCTGCCGCCGGAACAGGTCTTCACCATCATCGGCCTGCTGAGCTGCCTTGCCTTCGTGCCCATCGCCTTCATGAAGCATGGCACCACCCCGCTGCAGGCGCAGCGCGGCCAGCGCCCCAGCCTGTGGCGGCAGTTCGCCAGCGGTTTCGGCCATACCGCCAGCCGCATCGAGCTGTGGTTCGCCAGCAGCCTTGAGGTGACGGTCTATTGCGTGACCTACGGGCTGAAGGCCTTCCTGCCGATCTTCGCGGTGCAGGAGGCGGGATTCAGCGTGCTGGCCGCCGGCCTGTTCTTCACCGTGCAGGAGGCCGCGCACATGCTGACCCGGCCGGTCGGCGGGCGGCTGGGCGACCGCAGCGGCTACCTGCCGGCGATATCCGGCGGCATGGTGGTGATGGGTGCCGCCCTGCTGCTGCTGCCGGCGACCACGACCGGGGCGGAGCTGGTGGCCGTCGCGGTGCTGAGCGGCATCGCCCAGGGGCTGATCTTTCCCTCGACCGTGGCGCTGGTCGGCAATGCGGTGTCGGCCAGCCATACCGGCCTCGGCCTCGGCGTGTACGGCACCATGAAGAATCTCGGCAAGGTCATCGGGCCGGTCGCCACCGGCGGGCTGCTGGAGCTGTTCACCTACGGCACCGTGTTCCGCACCCTGGCGGGCTTCATCCTGACGGCGGCCCTCCTCGTGCTGCTGACCCACCGGCAGCGCCAGCGCGCCTACGAATAGGGTCCCGCCCGCCCCTGGCCCACACGAATATCCGCCGTGGCTCTAGGGATGGCGCGCGCGTGGGAGTAGCTGTCAGGAAAGCGTCATACTTTCCGAGGACCGGCTCATGACCCACATGCCCACCACCATGGATAATCACTGGCTGCCCTTCACCAACAACCGGCTGTTCCACCAGGAGCCGCAGATCTTCGCGCGGGCGAAGGGCGTGCGCTACTGGACGCCGGAGGAGCAGGAAATCCTCGACGGGTCTTCCGGCCTGTTCTGCTCCGCCGCCGGGCATGGCCGGCCGGAGATTGCCGATGCGGTGCACAAGCAGCTGATGGAGCTGGATTACACGCCGCATTTCCAGCGCGCCGCGCCGATCTCCTTCGAGCTGGCGCGCCGCCTCGCGGAAATCCTGCCGGACGGCATCGACCGGCTGTTCTTCGGCTCCTCCGGCTCCGAGGCGGTCGACAGCGCGATGAAGATCTGCCTCGCCTATCACCGGGCGCGCGGCGAGGCACAGCGCACCCGCTTCGTCTCGCGCGCCTGGGGCTATCATGGCGTCAATCTGGGCGGCACCTCGCTGGCTGGCATGGTCGGCAACCGCCGCGACTTCTCCGGCGTCACCTGCGATGTCGTGCATATGCGCCACACCTGGAACGAGGAGCAGCGCTTCACAAGGGGCCAGCCGGAGGACGGCGCGCATCTGGCGGACGATCTGGAGGATCTGTGCAAGACCTATGGCGGCGAGACCATCGCCGCTGTCTTCGTCGAGCCGATTGCCGGCTCCATCGGCACCATCGTGCCGCCGCAGGGCTATCTGCAGCGTCTGCGCCAGATCGCCGATAAATACGGCATCCTGCTGGTGTTCGACGAGGTCATCACCGGCTTCGGGCGCACCGGGGCGGCCTTCGCCTCGCAGGAATTCGGCGTCACCCCGGACGTCATCACCATGGCGAAGGCGCTTACCAACGGCACCATCCCGATGAGCGCCGTGGCGGTGAAGACGGAAATCCAGCAGGCCGTCATCGCCTCGGTCACGGCGGACCGGCCGGAACTGATGCATGGCTATACCTATTCCGCGCATCCGGTGGCCTGTGCGGCGGCGCTCGCCTCGCTCGACATCTACCGCGACGAGAAGCTGTTCGAGCGCGGCAAGGCGATGTCCGGCACTTTCCTCGACGGTGTATTCGGCCTGCGCAACCTGCCGCAGGTCTATGATCTGCGCGGCCATGGCATGATGGCCGGCATCCAGCTGACACCGGGCAAGGCGCCGGGCGAAAAAGGCTCCATCGTGCAGCGCCTGCTGTTCAAGGACGGGCTGCATGTGAAGGCGACCGGCGATGCGCTGATCTTCGCGCCGGCGCTGGTCTCCGAGGAATCCGACCTCGACCAGATGATCGACAGCCTGCGCCGGGTGCTGGGCCGCAGCGACCTTTAAGGACGCAGTTCCCGCACGATTTCGGCCAGCAGCTTCAGGCCCGGCTCGATAGCTTCCAGCGGGATCGCGGCGAAGCCGAGCCTGAGGCGGTTGCGCGGCGGGTCCGGGCGCAGGTAATGGACGTCGCCCGGCTCCACCAGCAACCCGGCCTTGGCGGCGCGCTCAGCCACGTCCGCGGCTGACATGCCTTTGGGCAGGGTCAGCCAGATCGCCGAGCCGCCGGTCGTCATCGTCACGTCGCACTCCGGCAGCAGCCGGGCGGTGGCGCTCATCACAATCTGCCATTTCTTCGACAGGCTGGCGCGCTGGCGGCGGATATGGGCGTCAAAATGACCCTCCGCCAGGAAGATCGCCATGGCCCGCTGGTCCAGCGTGGAGGTGTGCCGGTACATCAGCCGGCGCAGCGCCCGCAATTCCGCGATCAGCGGCTGTTCAGCGACGATGAAACCGAGGCGCAGGCCCGGAAACAGCGGTTTCGACAGGCTGCCGACATGGATCACCCGGCCATTCTGGTCGAAGCTCTTCAGCGCCGGGCGCTGCGGGCCGACGAAATTCAGCTCATGCTCGTAATCATCCTCCAATATCAGGAAATCATGGCGCTCCGCCGCTGAGAGCAGCGACATCCGCCGGTCCATCGTCATGGTGACGCTGGTCGGCGACTGATGCCCCGGCGTGACATAGACCAGGCCGGCGCCCGCCAGCGCCTCAGTCACGCAGATGCCATTGCCGTCCACTGCATGGCCGTGCAGCACCGCCCCGTGCGATAGGAAGATGTTGCGGGCATCGACATAGCCCGGATCCTCCATATCCACCCGGGTGCCCGGCCCGCACAGCAGCACCGCAACCAGATAGAGCGCGTTCTGCGCGCCGACGGTGATCAGCAGATTCTCCGGCTCCGTGCGGAAGCCGCGCTGCGGCAGGACCCGGCGGATGATCTGCTCGACCAGCATGGCATCGTCGGCATCGATGTGGTCCGCCATCCAGTCCCTTGAATGCAGCGTGGTGCCGGCGATCCGCACGCAGTCGCGCCAGCGGCTGAGGGAGGTCCTGTCCGGCGCGGTCTGGCCATAGATGAAGGGATAGGGGAAGTCGTTCCAGTTGGCCGGCTTCACGATGTTCTGCTGGCCGGAGAAGGAGCGCCGCAGCCGGTGCCGGAAATCGATCGATGCCGCCGCCGCCGGGATCAGGTTCCGCGCCCGGTCATCCACCTTGATGTTCAGCTGTTCGCGGACATAGCGCTCATCGATGAAATAGCCACGGCGGTTGACGGATTTCAGATAGCCGTCCTCGGCCAGCCGCTCATAGACCAGCGTCACCGTGTTGCGCGAGACCTTGATGCGCTGCGCCATCACGCGCGTCGCCGGCAGCGGCTCGTGAAACGGCAGGGCGCCGGCCAAAATCGCCTCCACCAGCCGCTCCTGAATCTGCTGCTGCAGACGCTTGGCGGGGTCGAGGGGCGCTGCAAAGAAGCGCTCTAGCATGCGCCGCAGGCGCGGTTGTCAGTCCCTGGCCCCATAGTTTTCAACCCGTGGCTCTAAGCCGCAATGCTGCGGAGCAATAAGATTTTTGCAGTGCGGAAACAAAACCACAAGAACAGACACGCACGCGACAGACAGCACCTTGCGGGAAAGCAGGGGCAATAAACCGGCGGCCTATCATGGCCAGCCGGACAGAACAGGAGAATGGGACATGCGGAATTTCAGCTTCAAGACCAGTCTGGGACGGCGAACCTTCCTGAAATCCACAGCGCTGGCCGGTGCCGGCCTTGCCATGCCGGCCATCGTCAGCCGCGGCGTTCTCGCCTCGTCGGGCGAGATCAACATCATGATGTGGTCGGATTACCTGCCGGAAAGCTTCGTGAAGGGGTTTACCGACAAGACCGGCATCAAGATCAACTTCACCGGTATCGGCTCCAACGACGAGATCATCAACAAGCTGCGCGCGACCAGCGGCCAGGGCTTCGACATCGTCACCCCGACGGTGAACCGCAATCCGCTGTGGGCCGAGTTGAACCTGCTGCAGCCCTTCGACATGAAGCGGGTGCCGCTGGACAAGGTGAACCCGGCGATGGCGCTGGGCGAGGCGCACTGGAATTTCGGCGGCAAGGGCACGCATTGGCTGCCGCATATCTGGGGCACCGAGGGTGTGGCCTGGCGTACCGACGCCTTCAAGCCGGCCGGCGAATTCCCCAGCTATTACGATGTCTGGGACGAGGCCAATGCCGGCAAGACCATGGGCCGCGCCCATTCGATGATGCTGGGCCTCGGCCTCGGGCTGGAGCGGCGCGGCGAGATGGCGCCGGGCTCGATGTGGGCGGCCTATAAGGACGAGGTCAAGATGAAGGAGGTCTGGACCAAGCTGACCGAAACCGCCATCGCCAAGAAGAAGAACATCAAGCTGCTGTGGAACGATGCCGACACCCAGAAAAACGGCCTGCTGAACGAAGGCGTTATCGTCGGCCAGACCTGGGATGGCCCGCCCATCGCGCTGAAGACCGCCGGCGAACCGGTGATGTACCGGGCGCCTGTCGAGGGCGCCATGGCCTGGGTGGACGGTCTTGCCATGCCCATCGGCGCCAAGAACATCGACCAGATCTACGCCTTCATCGAGGCCGCCTACGACGCCAAGCTGGCCGGCGAGGCGATCAAGAGCCATGGCTATAATTCGCCGGTCCTCGGCGCCGACAAGTTCGGCGGCGAAATCTATGCCAAGAATTTCGCCGATGCCTATCCCGGCGAGGCGCTGGCGAAGCTGAACCCCTGGCCCGCCGAAATGCCCTGGTACGCCACGGCCCGCACGGAGTTCGTGAACAAGTTCATGAGCGCCTGATTATCCGACCGCTAACGATATGCGGCGATGCGGCCGGTTTGCCGCATCGCCTCCTATCATTGCCAATCACTACCCCCCTTGGCACCGGATAAAGGCGTTCAATGACCAGTAAGGATATCCTGCTCGACCACGTCAGCATCCGATTCGGCACCTATACGGCGGTGGACAATGCCTATCTGACGATCAAGGGCGGGGAGTTCTTCTCCTTTCTCGGGCCGTCCGGCTGCGGCAAGACCACGCTGCTGCGCTGCATTTCCGGCTTTGTCGATCCCAGCGAAGGCCGCGTGCTGATCGGCGGCAAGGACATGCAGAATGTCGGGCCGAACAAGCGCCCCACCGCGCTGATCTTCCAGAATCTGGCCCTGTTCCCGCTGATGAGCGTGGCCGAGAACATCGCCTTCCCGCTGGAGGTGCGCGGCATCGGCCGCAAGGAACGACGCAAGCGCGCCGACGAGCTGCTGGAGCTGATCGCCCTTACCGGCACCGGCGACAAGAAGGTGCATGAGCTGTCCGGCGGCCAGCGCCAGCGCGTCGCCATCGCCCGGGCGCTGGCGGTCGAGCCGGACATATTGCTGCTGGACGAGCCGCTGTCGGCGCTCGATCTGAAGCTGCGCCAGCATATGCGCACCGAACTGCGGGCGATCCAGCAGCGGGTCGGCCTTACCTTCATCTACATCACCCACGATCAGGGCGAGGCGCTGACCATGTCGGACCGCGTCGCCGTCATGAAACAGGGGGTGGTCGAACAGGTCGGCGACCCGGAGTCGGTCTATGAGCGGCCGAAGACCGCCTTCGTCGCCTCCTTCGTCGGGGAGACCAACCAGATCGCCGGCATTGTGGTCGGCCAGGACGGGCAGATCGCCCATCTCGACACCCCGCTTGGCCGGTTGTCGGGCCGCGCCGGCGGCGGACGGACCTACAGGCCGGGCGACCGATGCGTCCTGTTCATCCGGCCGGAAAGGCTGCGGCTGGCCAACTCTGCAAGCGAAAGCGGCAACCTGATCCGCGCCCGGCACGTAAAGGAGGAGTTCGAGGGCAGCATCCGCCATCTGTTCCTGCGGGCGGGCGGCAGCGACCTGCGCGTCAGCCTGGTGAATGACGGTTCCACCGCCACCGGGCGCCGCGCCGATGACGCCATTGATGTGACGTTCGATGCGGATTTCGCCATCGCCCTGCCGGAGGAAGAGATGCCGGGAGCCGCGGCATGATCCAGGCGCTGCGCACGGCCTTCGCCGGTCTGGCCGGCCGGCACGGTCTGGGCGTCGCGATCTTCGTCGGCATCGCGATCTTCCTGTGGGTGCTCGTGCTGATCGTGCTGCCGCAGCTGTCGATGCTGGATTTCTCCTTCCGGCACAATCTGCCACCGCCGGAGATCGGCGGCCCGAACGACGTCTATACGCTGGAGAATTACCGCTATTTCCTGTTTGGGCGCGATGCGGGCCTGAACAGCCTGGATATCGGCGTGCTGTTCAGAACCGTCCTCGCCGCCCTGTTCGTGACGCTGATCGACATTGCGCTGTGCTACCCCATCGCCTTCATCCTCGCCCACTCGGCCAGGGGGGTAGCGGTGCGGCTGATGGTCATCGGCCTGATCGTGCCGTTCTGGGTGAACGAGATCCTGCGCGCCTTCGCCTTCCGCGTGCTGTTCGGCTCAACCGGCCTCATCAACAGCGTCGGCATGGGGATGGGGCTGTGGGATGCGCCGCTGGACTTCATCCGCGCCGACGTCGCGCTCTATGCCGGGCTGACCTACGCCTACATCCTGTTGATGGTGTTCCCGATCTACAACGCCGTCGAGGCGCTGGACCGCAACCAGATCGAGGCGGCCCGCGACATGGGCGCCAGCTGGTGGCGGGTGCACTGGCGCGTCGTGCTGCCGGTGGCCAAGCCCGGCATCGCGTCGGGCGCGACCATGGTGTTCATGCTGACCGCAGGCGCGCTGGCCGCGCCGCAGATCCTGGGCGGCCCGTCCAACCTGTGGTTCACCCAATTGATCTATCAATGGTTCAACGAGGCCGGCGACTGGCCGCGCGGGGCCGCCTACGCCACCATCCTGCTGATGGTCTGCCTCAGTTTCGTGCTGATGACGATGCGCGTCTTCAAGGTCTCCATCGGGGCGATCGGACGATGAGGCGGATGACCGGCGACGGCGCGTTCGCGGCGGGGTTCTCCCTGCTGTTCTTCGCCTTCCTGTTCGGGCCGCTGATCATCATGGTGATCACCGCCTTCAACTCCTCCGCCTTTCCCAGGGTTACGCCCTGGGAGTGCTTCACCACCGACTGGTTCGGCGTCCTCATCGACAACCAGCGGCTGATGGCGGGGCTGGTCACCAGCATCGGCATCGGCATCGGCGTGGTGGCGCTGGCCGTCCCGGTCGGTCTGGCCGGCGCGCTGGCGCTCAGCGAGATCGGCCCGCGCCTGCGCTCGGCGCTCTATGCCGTGCTGATCACGCCGATCCTGATTCCGGGCGTGGTGCTGGGCATCTCCACCATCGTGTTCTGGGGCGGCGTCGCGCGCGGGCTGGGCGTCGGCTATGGCAGCGGCTTCTATAACGGCATCTTCCTGACGTTGCTGGGCCAGGCGACCTTCATCTCGGCCTATGCCATGCTTATCTTCATGGCGCGGCTGCAACGCTTCGACCCGACACTGACCGAGGCCGCCCTCGACCTCGGCGCCACGCCGGGCCAGGCCTTCCGCCGGATCATGCTGCCCTTCCTGAAGCCGGCTATAGCCTCGGCTGCGTTCCTCACCCTGCTGGCCTCCTTCGAGAATTACAACACCACCGTCTTCACCATCCTGTCGGACAATACCTTCACCACGGCGCTGGCCTCCAAGGTGCGGCACGGCACCGACCCTTCGCTGTCGGCGCTGGCGGTCATCATCATCGGCCTGACCCTGATCGGCGCGATGGTGCATGAGGCGCATGTCCGCCGGCAGGAGCTGCTGCGCACCGGCCGGCCCCGGGCATCGCGGCTCTACGCCAATCCGGTGGCGCGGGTGCTGACCCATCCGGCGGGCGTGGGGGCCGTGCTGGTGCTGCTGGCAGCCGGCCTCATCTGGCAGGGCAGCCGGCACGATTCGACGGCCTGCATCGCGCAGATCGAGGCTGACAAGCGCGCCCTGCAGGAGCAATTGCGACAGGAACAGCGCCGGGCCACCCCGCCTGCGCTGCAGGCCCCTGCCGGCGGCGGGGCGGCACCAGGGGCGGCATCGGGCAATCCCTCGCCCTTTGGCGGCGCCTTCGGTGGCGGGCTGCGGCCGGGCGATTCGCCTGCACCCGCACCGGCCCCGGCCCCGGCCCCGGCCCCGGCCCCAAAGGAAAATGACGGCGGCGCGGCCCCCGGCAACCCGTCGCCCTTCGGTGGCGCGTTTGGCGGCGATGCCCTGCGGCCTGGCGCACGGCCTTAGACCCCACCGCCATCTGCACTGAAAACTAGCGACCCTGCTTAGTGTCCGTCCGGGGAGTTTGTGAGTCGACAGAGTCGGTTGGCGATTCCGGCTTGCGGGGCTGGAATCGGCTGTGAT